>CALMKY010000676.1 GCA_937867195.1 uncultured Saprospiraceae bacterium
GCATGCCGACAAGATGGACACCGCGCTGCGGCAGTCGAATCTGGGTTTGACCATCGTGCTGACTACCGAACTGTGCTTTCGCAAAATCAAGGGTCCTGGAAGCTATACCCAGATTGAAACCAGCCGCCAGGTAATGAGAATTATTTCGGCTTCCGGCCATTCGTTTACTGAAGGATCCTGAAATATTTCCTTGGATGGTACCAAAGTTTAATTGTCCGGCCACATCCCCCCACAAAGTACCTCCTATTCCAAAATAATCGTATTGGCCAACTTCGATGCGCTGATCATACGATGCTGAAAATGTATTGTAAGCATTCGATCGTAAAACATTGGCCCATTGATTACGAGCATTCGCAGTAAACCTTTTATTGCAGTTCATTACGCCGGTTAAGGCGGGATTTAGTGTCAATGGAGACATATAAAACTGGGAAAAATGGATGTCTTGAGAATAACTCACCCCTCCAATGAGACAAGACAATACAATGAATATGATTTTTTTCATGCGAACCCAGTCAATAAACGGTAAAAATAAAAAATATTGGTTAATTGAATTGTTAAAAACATTTTAACACGAATGACTCACGAATACTAATGTCCATCACTTTCTCTTACCAAATTCAAACTGAAGAAAGAAATTGATAAAAAAATTAGAATTGGGAGTATTGATCATGATCGGGATACTTCGAGGGAAAACATCTATCATCAAACCGGCTTCGATGGACTTTACATATTCATCAGAGTCTCCAAATGAAAAATTGACCGATGACTTTCCCTGTAATCCGGGTACAAGGCTGATCTCACCAAATCCCTTAAATGCAGAAGATGAACTCACTATATTATTGATATCTAAAAAATCACCGGCGGTCTTCTCCGAATACCGTACAGATTGAATATAATAACGGTCACCATTAAATTTTCTCAGATCGAGGTAATATGGTTTCAGAATTCCTAATGAAGGTCCTCCTTCGTACGTCAACGCGACCGAGACCCCCTTTCGTCTTGCCTTTTCTGAGAAATAACGTTTTGCTCCTAAGCCGGCTCGAATGGTAAAAAAGGAATTTTGTTTGCCATACGTGAACGCACCCGCACTGGAAATATTATGCAATACAGACTGAGTCCGGATGTTCTGATTATATTCTTTCGGATGTTTTAAAGTCCCAATGTCGATGTCTGTATAATTTGTTAAGTAATATTTCCTGATCGAACCATTGCGATATCCAAAATTAACACCATTGGTGTGCAAGGCTGCCAGGAATGTCTTTTCAGAATTGTATAATACGCCGGAGTAAGAATAATCCATTTGTCTTGGTTGAATGGTAACCTGAGCCGTTGAGAATGAGACCATCCAAACCATCAAACCTGCTATAAGTAATGTAACTTTCAAAAATGATGATTGTGCATATAAATATAAGTAAAGTCGACAGAGTTTCCAAAATGCAAGATTCGATTAAATTATTTTTCAATATTAACCCATCACCGACATCCCTTTTTTTTATTAACCACTCATCGATAAGGAACTTAACCGAATTGGCATTTCCTAAGATTAAAAAATTGTAAATTGGCACGGTCATGCAAAAGACATCGCGTACTTTTTGGATCGTAATCTCGGTTTTGATCGGGGGGTATCTTATTTATTATTTTTCAGATTTAGTTGGTTTTATACTCTCCTCCTGGGTATTATCCATGCTCGGTCAACCCATCATGAACTTCTTATTGATACGATTACGACTAAACAAATTTACCTGGGGTACGACAGCTGCAGCGATCATCACCATTTTACTTTTCATTGGCATTATTGTTCTGATCGGTGTCCTGTTTATCCCCATCATCATCGAACAAGGCTCGCACCTGGCCAATCTCAATTATGATCAGATCGGTAATTCGCTGGCACAACCCATCACCTTTATCAATCAAAAATTGCAAAGCCTGGGATTAATATCTTCAAAACAAACGGTTCTGGATCAATTAAAAGACATCCTGCAGAAGTGGTTTAAGCCGGAAAAAATTTCTAATATTTTTTCATCCATTTTGCAAATAGGAAGTAATCTTACATTGGCCATTGGATCCATTATTTTTATTACTTTTTTCTTTTTACAGGAATCAGGACTATTCCAGGAATATTTAGTGGCCATCGTACCCAAAAAGCATGAAGGGAAAATTTCAAAAATTTTAAGTGAATCGAGCCGGTTGCTGCGCAGGTATTTTGGTGCTATTCTTTTGCAAACCACTATATTCTGCATCATTGCTTTTATAGCCTACGGCATTATGGGTGTAAAGAATGGGCTATTGATCGGATTTTTCGCAGGAATCATTAATGTTATTCCTTATGTGGGACCGATCATCGCCATGGCATTTGGTGCATTCATCACGGTCACCAGCCAGGTAAATGCGGACATAACTCATCAACTGGCTCCCGACATCCTAAAAGCCGTAGCAGGTATTTTTATATCACAAATTATTGATAACTGGTTTGTACAGCCTTTCTTATTTTCTAAAACCGTAAAAGCACATCCTTTAGAAATTTTTTTAATCATCCTGGTAGCTGCGAAAGTGGGTGGGATTACAGGTATGATTTTAGCCATACCCGCTTATACCGTGCTGCGTGTGATTGCAAAAGCATTTTTAAGTGAATATAAAATAGTAAAGAAAATTACGGAAGATATGGACAGTCAGGCTTTGGCTGAGCCTTCATCAGAAATTCAATCTTCCCCTTCTGATCCTGATGATAAAAATTTGTAAATGAAGTTCTCTCTCGAAGATTTGAAGCTAATCACCATACCACCAATTGGACCCTGTGTACATTGAGGGCCAAGCTATTGACATTTTTCCATACCGTAACGGATTTTACACTTATGGTTTTGATTATGGACCAGGGCGAATTATGTCTTCCACTTATTTCACTGCTATAGTCATTGAACTGTGAGCTTTTCCGGAATGGATCCTCGAGACACCTCGAATGGTAGCGCCGGCTTTGTACCATAATCATTAAAGCTTACCCCGGAAATTTTTCGAGCTAAATATCCAAGGGTGAGAATACCATTCACATCCGCTATGACGTCTGGATCCGGGACAACACCTATGACCACTTTATCTTTTGTCTATCCTTTGTCAATTAACCTATCCTCGTGCTCATTAATCAGATGGATAATATACCGATGTGAAGAGCATGAAATTAATTCAGGATTCTAATTGAATAGTATCAGAATTTCATTATAAAAGATATTACTGTACTATATTAATGATTCAATAATCCGGTTTTGCCCTTTCTCATCTGATCAATATAATTTCTTACACCCTGCATGGATACCGTTTTATCTTCAAAATAAGTGTTGACAATTTTTTTCTCATGGTCAGTGGCATTTAGTTGCGTAAGAATATTGCTCAAATGCATTTTCATATGTCCTTGCTGAATACCGGTGGTGACCAGGGACCTCACGGCAGCAAAATTTTGAATCAGGCCTGTCGCTGCAATGACCATCATCAGTTCCCTTGCATCCGGATTACCCAATAATTCCAGCGATCTTTTTGCCATCGGATGCAAAGCCGTTAGGCCACCGACGGTACCTACTGCTAACGGAATCTTCAACCAAAATTTAAATATGCCGTTCTCCAGACTACAATTACTCAAACTTCTGTATTGTCCATCGCGCGAAGCATAGGTATGGCCACATGCTTCGATCGATCGGAAATCATTTCCGGTCGCCAGGGCTACGGCGTCAATGCCATTGTAAATGCCTTTATTATGCGTGGTGGCCCGATATGGGTCTACTATGGCAATATGGATGGCGTGGGCAAATCTTTCGGCAAATGTCGACGAATCCATATCTCCCGGAAAGGATCCCAACTGCTCAATCTCACATTCGACCCATGCTTTCACAAGGCAATCCGGGGTGTAATTCGATAAAATTGACATGATGACTTCGACTTCCCTTTCGGATTCTTTCAACTCGGAAGATTGTTCAAAAAAAGATTGCAACGATAGCGCGAATTGTTCTAAAACCGTGTTGATAAAATTTGCACCCATGGAATCCCGTGTATCAAACTCCGCAAATAGTTGATATAATCCGGGCTCGATATCATCAAATGATTTTAGTGATAGTGATAATAATCCTCCTCCACGATTTTGCATGGACGACATGATGGTCTCCACATCCTGAATCAGTTTGGATTGAATAAACGGAAATAAATAATTTAATCTTTTATATCCCCCACCCCAATAAAAATGTACCTGGCCTATTTTTTTTACACCAATAACTTCGGCTTTGATTCCTCCCCGGTCCATCCAATATTTTGCAGCACTGGAAGCAGCGGCGACCACACTGCTTTCTTCAATCACCATCGGGACGCAGTAAGTCTTCTGGTTTAGAACAAAGTTTGGAACTACACCCAGCGGTAATGGGAAATTGCTGATCGTATTTTCACTGATGCCATCGAGTACTTCCTGTTGTTTAGCATCCTGCAACCAATAACTTTTGAGCTCATGCATCACCGTTTCAGGATCTTTAAAAAAATTTTCGACCAGCCATTTTACTTTTCCGATCTTACTCAGCTTAGAAAATCCCGATATCGTTTTAGATTGATTCATTCTGTATTATCTCACCTTTAAATAAGTCTGTGCGATTTGCAATCCTTTGATTTGGGAGAGAATGTATTCATTCAACTGTTTCATTCCCTTTTTTGCCGGGATCAAAAACGAAGAAGCCTGACCATAAATGGATGGCCAGTTCAGTTTATTCATAAGATAATATCCATCCAGGTAATCTTTGATACCACCGGAGATCACAATTGATTTTACGTGAATCGTGTTTTTCTGATGATGAATGATGGCATTGATAAATTCAATCATTTCGTCCGCAGGATGGCCAATCAAGCTCATGGGTTCAATATAAGATTTTAAATTTTTTTGGTTTCGTTTTGATTCCAATTGTGAAAAATTAGTACCCCCAAAGGCGGCTAGTTCAATCGCCTCCAACGGAAGGGACAACAAAGCCTGTAGACTCTGGGGCCCCATCCCCTGCCCCACTTCCTTTACGATGATCGGGAAATGGATATGCTCCAAAGCAAGCCGTATCAAATTTATCGGTGAAGAAACTATGCGATCACCTTCAGGCTGCAACCATTCCTGCAATGGATTTACATGGATAATCAATCCATCAGCTTTCAGTTGATCGATCAGTTGATTAATTGTTTTCCAACCATTTACTTGTGAGATAGATTCTATTTGGGCGATTCCAAGGTTGGCAAATAAGGGTAATTCATCTCCTATGAATTTTCTTACATCAAAATCTTTAAAATACTTTTTATTCTCTAATAAAATCCGGCAAGAGCCCAAACCCATCCCAAGACCAAACTCTTTACAGGCTAATGCCAATCTGGAATTAATGGTCTTAGCGAATTGAGTGCCTCCCGTCATGGAGGATACCCATATCGGGTGTCTCATTTTTTTGCCTGCAATTATAAATTCTTTAGCTATAGGATGCTGAGCCGGATGGCCACTTAATATAGGTTCATAATAAAATCTTTTATCATTCGCGTTCGCTAAGGTCTGCGAGTCCAAAGCTAGTTTGATATGATCTTTTTTACGCTGATCCAGCCCGGCACTTGCATTGGATTTATTCATGAAGATCTGACAAAAATCGTAATAATTACTCAAACAACAGTAGGAGCAAAAAGTTTGAGTTCGGGACTCAATTCAAATTTGTAAATTGTCGAGTTCTAAAACGATAGATCATGTCCAAAATCCGCATCCTGCCAATCCTATTCCTGGTGCTATTCTCTTGTAAGCCGGTTACCCGGATCCAGGTTCTGCAGCCTGCGGCATTGACGATCCCGGAGCATATACAGAAAATAGCATTGATAGACCGAAGTAAGCCCTCCGGGGGCTGGTTTAAAAATCTGGAGTCTTTTTTCTCTGGTGAAGAATATAAGCAGGATCAGGAAGGTAGAAGGAGGGCGATGGAATCGTTGAGTAAGACCCTGGCATCTACCCCAAGATTTCAAACTTTGACACCCGGTATCGAGCTAAATGGAAGCTCCAACGGCAGAAATATGCTCCCTCCGCTTTCCTGGTATGATATCCGCTCATTTTGTCAGGAGTATCAAGCCGATGGAATTGTCTGCATAGAATCCTTTGACTCTGACATGAACAGCATTGCCACACCACGAACGGTCAAAGAAAAAGATAAAAACGGCAATGAAACTACAAAGATTGTATACGATGGTCGCCGGACTGGCACAGTGTATATCGGATGGCGATTTTATGATCCGAAAGAT
>CALMKY010000677.1 GCA_937867195.1 uncultured Saprospiraceae bacterium
CATGCCCAGGACGATGCTGATAAAATTAGCATTGAGCGCTCCTGTCATGACCAGATGTTTTCCGGAAAGATCATTAAAAGGCGTAAGCATTAACCAGGTAGCCAGAAAACTAAATAGGAATGAAATCATGGTAATCAGGCAGGACTCCGCTATAAATTGCCAGAAGACCTGATTTTTGACAGCTCCGACTGATTTTCGGATACCGACTTCGCGAGCCCGCTCCATCGACCTTGCAACGCTGAGATTGATATAAGTAAAGCAGGCGATCAATAAAATCAATAAAGCCATTCCACCGACGATGTAGATGTATTTGATATCGCTATTTGCTTCAAATCCTTCATATGGAGAATAAAGATGGATTTTAGTAAATGGCTCCAGGTGAAAAATGACAGATGCATTGGTGTATTGTTTATCTGACATCTCTTTCTTCATGAAAGCATTGACATTGGCTTGCAATGCAGCCGCAGTTGTGTTAGGCTTTCGTAAGAGATAGGTATAAAAATTTGCCTCATAATAAGTTTCTTCCTGGATTGCATCTTTTCCCAAAGAAATGAAGGATGCGATGCAATCAAATTTGATATGTGTGTTGGAAGGTGCATCTTCGGCTATACCGGTGACAAGGTAGTTTGTCTGATCACTTCCCATTTGGATCGATTTGCCCATAGGATCTACGGATCCAAATAATTTTTTCGCCAGAGAGGCTGATAAGACCACCTGATTGGGTTGTTTCAAAGCGCTGACACGATCACCCTGTACAAGTCTAAAATCAAACAGTTGGAAAAATGCAGAATCGGAATGTACAAAATGATCTACATAAAATATATTTTCATTGTATTTGACCAGTCTGGCCCGATCGGATATCCGCACTCCATTTTCTATTTCAGGAATGTTTCGTTGGAAAGCCGGTAATACTTTTGTGCTGGTATAATTACCCAGTACGGGATTGCTGCCATTGAAACTATATTCCATGATGACGCGAGCCAGCCGGTCACCTTTGAGATGCATTTCATCGTAACTAAGCTCATGCCGCATATACAATAACATCAACATACAGCAGGTAAGTCCGGTCGCAAGACCTATTATATTGATGATGGATGTAGAAATATTTTTGGTGATATTTCTCCAGGCAATGAGAATATAATTTTTAAGCATCGTATTGTGTTTTATTCCGTTCGCAGACTGTTGGAGGGAGATTTCAAAGCCGTTTTGATCGTAAGCGATCCAATGACCAGAACCGTCAACGTCAAAATGGATATCAATACGATCGCAAATGGAATGAAGGAGATCTCAATTTTATAAGCATACGTTTGAAGCCATTGCATTATCATGATATAGGCTAATGGAAATGCAATCATACCGGATAAGAAAATAATCTTGATAAAGTCCATGGCAAATAATGAAACCAGGTGTGGGACAGGTGCTCCTAAGACTTTTCTGATCCCGATTTCCTTTGTACGTTTTTGAATATTAATAGACACGATTCCGATCACACCAAGTAATACAATGATAATAGACAAGAAAGTGGCCAAAGAGGTTGCTTTTCGGAGTTGTAACTCTGAAGAATACATGCTGGCCATTGCATCATCCAGGAATTTGTATTCAAAGGCGGCACCGGGAAATAATTTATTCCATTCACGCTGTAATGATTCTATTGAACCGGGGACATTCCCTGGATATATTTTACAGGAAAGAAATCGAAAGATCAGATTACTGCGGTTGTGCAGGATAATGATGGGTTGAATTGTATTTTTAATTCCTCCGAAATTAAAGTCCCTGACGACTCCGATGATTTGATACCGGACGGGTGCACCTACTATGGACACCCGTTGATTCAGTGCTTTCGATGGAGTATCAAATCCCAAGGCTTTGGCGGCAGTTTCGTTGATCACGATGCGCGTACTATCGACCAATCCATGAGCATGCGTCAGGTAATCACCTTGTTCCATTTTTAGATTGTATGTTTCAGCAAAATATTCATCAGTCGTCATGATGTCTGCACTGATCGCTTGTGTCGAATCCAACTCTGATTTAAAAACGGATGCAGAGCCGGAACTGGAGCCATTCATTATTTCATAGGAAACCGTTGCAGATTTAATTTGAGGAATTTTCGATAAACTTTCTCTTTTTGCTTCCACATTTCTTACGCCATTGACTGACCAATCTCTCGGCAATGGCACGTATACAATATAATCCTTATTAAATCCAAGATCTTTATTGAATGCATATTGAATTTGTCTTGAGATAAATAAGGATCCTAGAAAAACAAGGATCGATGTAATAAATTGTAAAAGCACCAGGCTGTGGCGCAAATAAGATTTGTCCCCAATGACACCCAGTTTGCCTTTGAGACTATCGACAACATTGGACGATGCGAGACTCAAGGAGGGGTATAAGCCTGAAATAATAGAAATCAAAACGATTAAGGCCATTGGAAATAAAATAAAATAAAAGGGTATACTGTTCAATGAAGCCAAAGGGCTATTCAAAATATTTTCGAATACCGGTTTAAACCATATGGCAATTCCAATGCCCAGGAAAACAGCCATTACCGAGATCATGATGGATTCGATCAGGAATAACATACTTAATTGATGTTGTGCACTACCCAACGTTTTTCTGACGCCGATTTCTTTTAATCTGGATGCGGACCGGCTCAATGCCAGGTTGATAAAATTGACGACAGCCATCAACAAGATAAAAAGAGCAATGATCGACAATGCATAAATTGTTTTTTTGACCAATCCATTATTTGCATTTAAATGATAATCTTGCAGATTGACCAGATACGGAGTCATGGCCGATGAGATTCCAGCATTTGTATTATCCCGGATCAATTTTTGCATGGGTTCCTTTAATTGATTCGGAGATATACCGGGTTGTAATTCAATATACCCTACAATGTACTGATTCAGCCAGGAGTCCAGTTCACGTCCAAAATAGTTTTTCAGATCGAAGGTGGAAATATAAAACTGATTTTCATTATTGGCATTTATTTTAGTTACCGAATTTGGCTCAGCCAGTTTAATAATGGCCGTAATCGAAAATTCATGTTTGCCATTATTGAAATTTTCCAATGTAAGTTTTTTACCAATGCATTCATTATAATTTTGAATGCCATTAAAATATTTATGAACGATTTTATCCGTCAGGACCAATGAATAGGGTTGATCAAAGGCATGATGGGGATCTCCGGCCAATACGTCCAATCCGTACATAGTCAAGAGGGTACTGTCTCCTAATTGCAAGCCTTCCCTGAAAATCTTTTCACCGGATGATACCGTGGTCGTGACGCCATCCCATCGGTAATAATTTTTTACCAAGGTTGGATATTGCCTGGCCAATTGTTTAGCCAGTGGACCAAACGTGGTCAGCTCCATCCCCTGATTGGGATCTTTCCATTTGCTTTGAAGGATGTATTGATTTTCTGCATGGAGGAGATCACGGTTCTGTCTCCACTCTGTCCAGGCATACCAGGATATCAATGTAATAAATGTAACTGCGATCGATAATCCAAATACATTCAAAATAGAATAGAGTTTATGCCGGGTCAGGTTGCGCCAGGTAAAAATCAGGTAGTTTCGAAACATAATCGTTCAATAACGTAAATCATACCAAAAAATGAATGCATTCTATTTCAAGACATTATCTTTTTTTAACAAAATGATAATTGTATCAAAAACGGACAGTAAACAGACAACACCGTTTTTATAAACATTTAAATTTTTTTAATTACCCGGCAGGGATTGCCTGCAGCAAATACATCATTCGGTATGTCTTTAGTCACGACGCTTCCTGCACCGATTACTGCCCGGTCACCAATCGTGACCCCCGGACATATGACCACACTGCCACCGAGCCATACATCTTCACCGATCGTAATGGGTTTGGAATATTCACGGCCTGAAGATCTTTCTTTGTGATTGACAGGATGTGTGGCTGTATAGATCTGTACATTGGGTCCACACATAGTACGACTCCCTATTTTTACATAGGTCACATCCAGGATTATACAATTGAAATTGAAAAATACATGATCCCCGCAGATGATATTATAACCATAATCGCAAAAAAACGGTGCTTGTATTCCAAGGTTGATGCCGGCGTTTGGAATGAGTTTTCGCAATATGTTTTTCTTGGCATCAACTTCATTTTCAGCAAGGGAATTATATTGCAGTGAAAGATTGCGTGCCATGATTCGATCTACCACCAGGATCGGATCATTGGGATCGTACATGCCACCTTCCAGCATGATTTCTTTTTCTGATTTCATGATCGGGCTAATTTACATGAATGATAAAGACTTTTATTAAATCTGAAAGAAAGTTTTTAATCAAATGGTTTGATCCCTTCTTTCCTACAATTGTTTTAGCCAACTGATCTTGGCAATAAAATGATTTTCATTATTCACCGGGTGTAACACAGATTCCATTTTACCCTGATTGAAAATAAGATGTACATACGATAAAGGTGCATATTCCCAAGAAAACCTGAAATAATAGCTCTTTGATTTGTCAAATGAATTTCGTTGGTAAAAACCTGTCATTTGCAGCTTTGGATTTATGGCAAACCTGCCCTGAACAATATAAAGGTCCACTACGGAAGTGGTCAGGGTCTCACCCACCTGGATAAAATGATTGCGATTCCATTCACCCAATAATGAAATATGCGGTATGGGCGCAAATTGTAATTTCCAATCTGCTGACCTGATCTTACCATTAAAATATTCTCCCCATCGATAATCTACGGCAAGATTGATAAATTTAGAAGGATCAGTATTGAAAATAATCCATTGTTGAAAATAATTATACTCACCGGGTCTTATCGATAAACCGAGCGGAGTAAATGCAGTCAGTAATTTTTGATATTCGGGTAAAACGGAATAGCCAAATTGTGCCCCATTCTGAAAATTCAACCAGATAGGCCAGAGATTGAGAGTACGCTCTATTAATTTACCGGATGAAGTCTGCCAATAAAATTCCGGTAAAAATCCGGGTTCAAATGCCCTGATTATTTTTTTAAAAGGCAATAGCTTTCCCCGGTAATAATAATTCAGACCCGGAGTGGTTCCGATCACATCGGTGCGGGATATAAATCCCATTTGCGGATCAAAGTCTTTCGATACGACGGATTGAGTCCACCATATTTTGTAATGATTGGTCGAGTTATAGTATTGAGCTATACCGGCAAATCCATTCAAAGCGCGGTCGCTGGTATGGGTATAACTCATAATGGCATTGATCGATTGAGCTTCGTTGATTCTCAGAAATCCATCCAGGGTAGCAGTTGTATTGGTGCCGGACACTGTATTTTTAATTGATAATAATGAGCCAATTCTGTTTTGATCACCAATGTTCTGGCTGAAACGACCAACAAAAAAATTGGTTGCTGATTGGCTTTGATTGCCTTCTTGTCTCATCATCATGCCTCCGTAATTGCGATGGATCGATCGGTTGACAAATCTTCCTCCGGCTACAATGGGTATAGGATTGCCGTCATTATCCAAGCCTATGCTTCTGCTAAAAAATGGTTGCATATGCATCTGACCACCCGATCCATCCGCGGCGATTTTTATCGCCGGACTAAACAAAGATGCATTTTCAAGAAAAAACTGTCGTTTTGAATGTTCGAGCTGACCCTGCCATTGGTGGCCGGATCAATCGTAGAACCAAAATTATAACTCTGAACTCCGCTGAGCGAAACCTCAGGCATCCACAACAAAGCCAAAGGTTGATGCAATTTCTGTGTTTTTTTGACCTGAAGATTTTTGATTTGAGCCTCAAGACTATTTTTCATGCCTTGATCAAAACAGCGCTGCAAAGTCCAAACTTCGGTTTGCGACCAGCCCAGAGTTGCGCTAAAAAACACGAAAAACAAAACGAACTTATTCATATTTAAGGTATTGAAGCACATCTACTCTGGTAGCTTGATAGGCTCTTGAAAGCACTACCAGCAAAGTCAACACAAGCAAAACCACAAAGCCTACCACAAACGGAACCAGTGAAATTTCAATGCGAAAAGCAAAATTATCGAGCCACCTATTGAGCAGATAATACACCGGAAAAAGCGCCAAAGCAAAACCCGTCAAACAAAAGACAATGTATTGTTTTGAAAGCGTTTTGAGCAAAACTGAAGTATCGGCGCCCAAGGTTTTTCGGATGGCGATTTCTTTCATGCGGCGCTGAATCGAGAAAGTCGCCAAGGCAAACAATCCGAACAAAGCAATCAAAATGACTATCAGATTGAGCAACGAAAACAAATTGCGCTGTTTGACGTAGTTTTCGTAGGTGCGTGCATAGGATTTACTGACAAAATCATAAACAAACGGATATTCGGTATCGACGTTTTTGACCCAGAATTTGCGCATGTCGTCAAGGGTTTGCTCGGGATTTTCTGAACTAATTTTTACGTGCATTTTGTTGACGTTGTTGATCATCCAATCAATGGTTTTGAAATGAAAAAACACCATCGGCGGAATTTCTTCTTGCGGGCTGAACAGATTAAAATCTTTGACGACCCCGATAATTTTGAGCTTATTGCCGTTCCAATCGATGGTTTTGCCAATCGGATTGGGCTCGTGCATCATCTTGAGTGTCGTTTCGTTAATGAGCATTGAGTTGATGGTATCTGACGCTATTTTGTCAGATAAAAATCGGCCTTGTTTGAGCTGAATTTGCATCATTTCGAGCATTCCAAAATCAACGCCCATATTGCGGCCTTGAATGTTGTTGTTGTGGTAAGAAAAACTCGAAGTAGAACCGTTGGCCGTTCCAAAATTAAAAGCACCGGATGCCACTTGTTCAACGCCTTTGATTTTACTGAGTTCGGCTTTGACCATCTGATAGCGATTGAGCAGTTTTTGTTGGTAATTAGGATCGTGCCAATCGTATTTATTTCGGTAATCAATCACGATGACTTGATCGCCTTTAAAGCCCAAATCGCGTGTGCTGATGTATTGCACTTGCTCATAAACAATGTAGGATCCGATGATGAAAAAAGTCGCAATGGCAAACTGAAGAACGAGCATGCTGTTGCGCAACCAAACGCCGCTTTTGCTTCGGCCGAAATTGCCTTTGAGCACTTTGAGCGTTTCAAAATTTGATACATAAACCGCCGGAAAAACGCCCGCCACAGCAATGGTAAAGACGAACACCGATAACAATTGCACATAAAATTGACTGCCGTAAATAATGAGTTCTTTACCCAAAAATTCGTTGTAATACGGCAGCGATAACTCGACCAAAACCAGTGAAAGCATCAAAGAAAATGCAGTAATAAGCGAGGTTTCAAAAATAAATTGCG
>CALMKY010000678.1 GCA_937867195.1 uncultured Saprospiraceae bacterium
TTATAGAGGATCTACCGGTACCCTGGTCATGCAAGCCCTGGGAAATTACAACGCCAGTAAGGATGAACTCAAACAAATCAAAGACTTGATCACCAATCTAGAATTAAAATCTAAAAAATAAACCTTTATGTCTATCCTGCAATTATCTACTCATGATATCATTCAATCCTGGACGATCGCCATGGTGCATTCATTATGGATTGGCTTGGGTATTGCCTTTGTGTATTATGTTTACCTCGATCGATATGCCCATCATACAGCCAGTACAAAGTATAAAGCAGGTATCGGATTAATATCCATTCTGCCATTAAGCGTAGGGATTGCCTTTATTCAGGCGATGCCCAAGAGGTCCTTTGATGTATTACATAACAGCCGGCTCAATGCAAGTTATGTATTGAATACCGCTGGGGATTCTTTTTCGTCGGTATTAACCAAGAATCAGTCATTAATCGATCGCATTCTTGTGCATGATCAATTAATTTGTACGCTTTGGTTTGTAGGGGTCTTGATGTGTATGGTACGGCTCATGATCGGGTACAGAGAAGTCTATCGATTGAAAACAAGTTTTGTCCACATCGATGATGAATCCATAATCCATCTTGTACGGCCCTTGATGGATAAAGTAGGAATACACAAAAAAATCAGGATCGGGCTTACCGGTCTGTCAGAGATGCCACTTACTTTGGGTCATCTCAAACCGATGATTTTATTACCCATCAGCATTGTGAACAGACTCACGCCGGATGAAACCTATGCTATCATTGCTCACGAAATAGGTCATATCTTGCGCAACGATTATCTTCACAATCTCTTCATATCTTTTTCAGAGATATTTTTCTTTTTTCATCCTTCCGTCTGGTGGATGTCCTCAACAATAAAAAACCTTCGCGAGGAGGCATGCGATGATATCGCCATTACCCTCGGAGCCTCACGCATGGCACTATCCAAAGCACTCGTATCAATAGAAGAATCTTCACCAAATCCAATATTAGCTATGGCATTTAATAGAAAAAATCAATTATTACACAGAGTGCAGAGATTGTTTGATCCTTCGTTTAAATCAAACATCACGATGAGCAAATCCCAGGCACCCATATTAGCAGTCAGTCTTGTCTTTTTATTTTTCCTTGGAAGACCAATCGTAAACCTCGGTGCCGAAAAAATCGGTATTCCGCTACTCAATACATTTATTTGGGATAAAACAGTTAGTCAGCCGGATACTACAAAACCCAAATCAAAGATTGAGAAAATATCAAAAGATGATGGTAAAAGGAAAATCGAGATGCAACTAAAAGATAAGCAGATCGACGAACTCAAAGTAAACGATAAAATAATTCCAAAATCGGACTATAATAAATACGAAACTGAGACCGAAGCATTAAAAAAAGAATTGAATGAAATCGATCTGCCCGACCGTCAGCCAAGAGGAAAAGTGTACAGAGATTTTGATGATGAAGATGGACTCGTGAGAGTATTTCCAAGAGGAAGCGGCAGGACATTTGTTTCACCGGATCAGAATGGAAATCTGTTTTATTATGATGGAAAAGGTAAAGGCAAAGGAAACGGACATTCGTATAGCTATGGATGGTCAGGGAGTGATCGACCCAATGTCATTATCAAAGGTGATACTTCAGACATTGAGTTTGATGGCGACCATATGATTCTCAAAGGTGATAAAGGAGATATCATTATTGATATTCCGGGCAGGAGCCGGGCATTCTCTATGCCGGGATTTGATATGAAAGGATTTGAATTTCCTGATAACTTCCATATGCCGGATATGTCTAAAATCCGAATCCCGAAATTTGACATGCCAGGTCAGAGTTTTTCATTTGTTTATCCTAAGTTTGAAATGGAGGATTCTATGAATTGGCAAAAATGGAGTGACGAAATGAAAGAGAATGGTGAACGATGGTCAAAAGAATGGAAAGAAAACGCCAGGAAATGGAAAGAAAACTGGAAGGAAAATGCAGATAAAATGAGAGATGAATGGAAAGATAATCAAAACAAATGGCGCGACGACATGAGAGAAGGTCAACTCAGGTCACGCGAATTATATGACCACGCACGCAAACAGAATCGTGAATTATTGGAAGAAAAAAGACATT
>CALMKY010000679.1 GCA_937867195.1 uncultured Saprospiraceae bacterium
ATACATTCCTAAAGATTTGCAATAAAATGCATTTATTTGATGAAAATAAAAGTTCTTTTAAGACTTGGCTTTATAATATTTGTCATAATACCTGTATAGATCATAAGCGAAAAAACCTGGTGCGGAGAAAATATACAGCGAATGAAGAAGCGTTTTATTCAATTCCCACCCTGGATGGCATAGGGATACGTTCTTTACTGGACCGGTTGCCGGCAAATGAAAAGTCATTGATCGAACTGGCCTATTATCAGGGATATACTCACCAGGAGATTGCCGATGAATGTCAATTGCCATTGGGAACGGTAAAGACCAGGATTAATCGCGCTATGAAAAGTCTTCGATCCTGGATGCCTGAATGCTTAAATTGATACATTGATTATAGTAATATAGATATAAGCCCGACCGTGATGATTTACCCATCCGGACATTCTGAATGATCCTGAATGGATCCCCTAAAAAATCCATGGTTTATCAGACGCCGGCAATTCTGCGCTTGTATTCTTTCAATGCATCATCCAACCTTTGGTGAGCGGTAGTGTCTCCGGGCACGTTATGAGAAGGGTGAATAAATAATTTTACTCCCCGATCAGCCAGAATCTCGGCAACTGTACAGACGGTCATCCAGACTGCTGTAATAAATCCCATCGTCGAGACAGGTCCTACTTTATCGAAATGATTTTTCAGAGGCACCGAAGCATCCTGTGCCGGTACACAGGTATCTACAATGATATCAGCTAATTGAAACAAAGTCTTACCACTGCTATGACGGGTTTGCTTTCCTTCCGCTTCCTTTGCTGAACCATAAACTATGACTTGTAAACCTTGTCGCTTGGCTTCTAAGGCCACATCGATATTGACCGCGTTGATTCCCGTATGAGAGAATAACCACATACAATCCCGGGGGTCGAACGTATATCCCTTCATGATCTCTGTTCCGTATCCCTCCACTCTTTCCAGGAAGACGAAATTATGGACACTCATTCCCCCAACAATATTGGTAAAAAATGTCAGCGGCAATTCCGCCATGGGATGAAATCCAACAAATCCTCCGATGCGGGGATACATTTCTTCTACCGGTATCGTGGCGTGTCCACATCCAAACGTATGGACCCATCGGCCCGCTTCAATAGAATCAGCCATTACATTGGCTGCCTTGTAAATATTCTCTATTTGTGTAGATTCGATAGCGTCCAGAATGGATCGTGCATTTTGTAGCCATATATTAGCCAGCATAGGATTTTTTATTTATTTTGGTATCAATAGATTTATGGATAAAATAGGATATGATCAGCATGATGATGATCGTTGCCATCAGACAAAAAGGTAAAAATTGAATCCCGGAATGATCCGAAATATATCCAAATCCGGAATTGATCAGGGTATTTCCAATCAGCGCTATCACAAATAAAATACTAAATGCCGTGCCCGATAAAGACGGATACAGCTGACCGATAAAGCCCAACATAATTGGGAAGCCCCCTGCAAATCCCATACCGATTAATATCAACGACACAAAGGATACAGGATAATTTATTTTTAAGGACAAAATGGCATTCCCTACCAGGATCAGGATCAATGAAACGATCAATATTTTGAATGGAGAAATATTTTTCAGCAATACACCGAGACACAATCTGGTCAGCGTAAGACCTGCAAAAGAGAAAGACAAAGCATATAATGCTTTTTCGTTACTGATTTGAATAGCTTGTTGCAAATACGAAGTAGAAAAATTATTGATTAATGACTCCGCCCCGCTTTGAAAAAACAAAAAAAATCCACACATCAAAATGATCGGTTGTTTCAATAGCTTATAACCATCTGCTATCGGGAAACCATGTTCATGCTTGGGAGGCGGAAACTGCAAGAAATAAAAATAAATCAATGTACCCATCATGGAATATCCCACGATGGATAAGACTTGAGTGTAATGCATAAATTTTGATAGTACACCTATGAGTAAGGGCATACCCAATGCACCCAACCCATAAAACACACCCAGCAAACTGAGACTGGCACTCTTGTTTTCATCGTTAATATCAACGACCAATGCACTCGTACCTCCATTAATGGCTCCGCCACCAGCCCCAATAAAAAAAACACATGTATACAACAGCCATAAGGATGTCCCATGAGACAAACCCAATAAGGCCAGAGCCGATATCAGAATGCTGAACATAAGTAATAATTTATACCCATACCGATCCACAATAGGGCCGAAACTCAGTGAACCGAGTGTAATACCCAATGGAAGCACACCTGCCAGAACAGCAGCGCTGATATGATCCGAAGCAAAATCCGATTTAAGATTCGGCAAAATGGACCCCAATGTAATCAATGTCATTCCAAACTGAAATAAGGCGAGGCAAGCTGAAATAAACACCAGTTTCTTACTATACATTTTATTTTATTTTTTTTGTAATGCTAAATAGGCCGCGCCGTATAAACCGGCTGCATTATCAAGCCCGGATTTAGTAAGAACTACTTGCTGCATGCTGATGGGTTGAGCCCATTTCTTTGCTTCTTGCCCAATTGCGTCCAGATACTGCAGACCGGGGCCAAACACACCCCCACCTAAAATAATTTTTTCCGGATTAAATATACTTACCAGGTTTGCGATCGCCTTACCCCAATATTCAATAGCAGACTGGATTATATATTGGGCTACCGGATCGTGTACATCAGCTGCCTCTATAATATGTTTGCTTGTAATTCGTTCTTTATCTTTTGAATGCAAAACAGAGGGTTGTACTTTCATCATCTCCTTGGCCAGCTTAGCGATTCCGTTGCCCGAAGCATGGTATTCAAAATCACCACAGTTTCGATAATCATCCTGATAGGGTCTACTCAATGCCAACCAGCCAACAGCACCTGCAATACCATGCGAACCCCGCAATATTTCTCCATTAACCAGGATGCCGGCACCAATACCGGTGCCTACGGACAAATAAATAGCATCCTTACAATCCTGAGCATTTCCTTTCCATTTTTCACCGAGGATATAACAAGATCGGTCGCTTTCGATCTGGATAGATAGTTTTTTATCTTTAAATGCTTTTAATAATTCCTCCTTCAATGGATAATTTTCCCATCCTGGGATGTTGGGTGCCCATACATTGCCATTATTGGCATAGGCTATTCCCGGAACACTCACACCTATTGAATCACAAGGATCATTTTTCTCTTTGCTTGCATTCATAAGTTCTTCGCATTCATGGATAATCAAACTTCCTACATCCGTGCCCGTTTTATTTTCAATCAATACATTGCGATCCAACAAGATATCCCCAACATCATTAAAAAGCGCTGACGCGATTTTGGTTCCTCCCAGATCGATACCAATGACTGACATTCGTAATAAAATAGTAATTCTACATCAAGGTAAGCATAAACTGGTGATCTGAAAAGACGACTAATAATCAAAAAAGGCTCAGCATCAAGCTGAACCTTTTATAGGCTTTATATTATTATATGAATGCGAATGACTTTTCAGCCTAAGAAATACTATAGCTGGATGGGGCTCTGTATGACAAAGGAGTTTATAAAGTATTTACGATTGCCTGAGTATCCCACAAATTGGTTACAGCGCTGGCTTTATGTTCTTTAATTGTCCAAATCATAATCCAATCTGCAGAACCGCTTTTGTTGGTTGCTCTTGATGTAAAGTCTGCAGAACCCCTCGCTACCACTTTATCTCCTTCTTCAATTAAATCCTGTAATTCAAATCGTGAGTATTCTGTAGAACTTCCTACATTCTGAAAGAAAGTAAGCGCACCAGATTTTCCTTCATATTTTCCTGCCCAGCTAATGGATTCAGGACCCGGAGTATGAATGTGTACATCCTCACTCATGGCATTTAAGATTTCAGGTACATTTCCAATTTGGAAATCAGCATACATTTTTTGTATTAATCCTTTGTTAGACATATTGATTGACTTTTAAGTATTATATACTTTATACGCAACCAATTCATTTTTGGATTTATCAAAAGAATGAATACTGAAAAAAAACTGAAAATCTATTTTCTCTATCCTTCAATTGCCTTAATACCCGGCAATGCTTTGCCCTCTAATAATTCTAACATGGCGCCACCTCCCGTCGAAACATAGCTTACCTGATGGTCCAGACCTGCCTGGTTGATAGCTGCGACAGAATCACCACCTCCGATCAATGAATAGGCACCTTCTGAAGTAGCATCCGCCACTGCCTGGGCCACGAAGGCCGTACCCTTGGCAAAAGATGCCATTTCAAATACACCCATGGGTCCATTCCACAAAATTGTTTTTGATTGATCCAGTACTGCTTTGTATTGTTCACGGGCAATGGGTCCTATATCAAGGCCCATCCAGCCTTCAGGGATTTCATTGCTATTGCATATCTGAGTATTGGCGGTATCGGCAAATGCATCTGCCACCACAGAATCAACCGGTAATAATAAAAGTTTGCCTTTTGATTTTGCTTTTTCTATTAATGATTCAGCCAGGGTGAGTTTATCCAGCTCCACCAGCGATTTACCTATTTCACCGCCCTGAGCTTTGATAAACGTGTACGCCATACCGCCACCGATCAAGATTTGATCGGCAATATCCAAAAACCGTTCGATCAATAAAATCTTATCAGATACTTTTGCACCACCTATGATTGCCGTAAATGGTCTTGCAGGATGATTCATCACTCTACGGGCATTGCTTACTTCACTTTCCATGAGGTAACCAAATGTCTTTTTATCAGCAGGAAAGCAATTGGATACTCCCACATTACTTGCATGCGCGCGATGGGCTGTGCCAAATGCATCATTGACATATACATCTGCAAGTCCGGCCCATTCAGATGATAATTCCTTATCGCATTTTTCTTCACCGGGTTCGAAGCGTGTATTCTCCATTAATAAGACTTCACCGGGCCTCAGAGATCCTGCGATTGATTTTAAAGCTTCACCTCTTAATTCATCATGAAATTTCACCGGTCTATTTAATAAGGAAGACAGATGTTGCACCAAATGCTTTAGTGTAAATTTTTCCTTATCGATAGATCCATCCGGCTTTAATTTGGCCTCGGGTCTTCCAAGATGAGAAAATAATATAACCGACCCGCCATGATCCAACACATGATTGATCGTCTTAAGTGCAGCTCTAATCCGGGTATCGTCGGTGATTTTATAAGCTTTGTCAAGTGGCACATTAAAGTCTACCCGAATCAAAGCACGTTTACCGCTAAAGTCTATGTTTTTCATTCAGTTTAAATTATTAGGATTATTTACGATGTACGATCTACGCTTTATAGCTGTCGTACTGATTGACATTCGAGTAGTACTTTCATCGTCAATCAATAAAAATACTATCGTCATCCTTTGAGGACATCGTAACTCATACATCGTAAATCGAAGATAGCCTAGATTTTATTTGCAAAAAAATGCAACGTTCTTACTAACTGGCTTACATAGCTCATTTCATTATCATACCAGGCTACTGTGCGTACGAGTTGAGTATCTCCTACATTTTGTACTTTGGTCTGAGTAGCATCGAATAACGAACCGAATGTCATACCAATCACATCCGAGCTTACTATTTGATCTTCCGTATAACCATAACTTTCATTGGCAGCAGCTTTCATGGCAGCATTGATTTCATCTGCAGTAGCTTTTTTACCAAGGATGGCTGTAACCTCGGTTAATGATCCTGTCAAGGTCGGTACGCGTTGTGCACTGCCGTCCATTTTACCTTTCAGATTAGGTAAGACCAATCCGATTGCTTTAGCGGCACCGGTACTGTTGGGTACAATATTTTGTGCGGCAGCTCGTGCACGACGTAGATCACCTTTGGGGTGCGGCGCGTCTTGTGTATTTTGATCATTGGTATATGCATGTACGGTGGTCATCAAGGCATTGACAATACCCCATTTTTCATCGAGTACTTTTGCCATCGGAGCAAGGCAGTTCGTAGTACAAGATGCACATGAGATCACCTGTTCACTACCATCCAGGATATCATGATTTACATTGAATACAATTGTTTTTAGCTCACCGGTCGCCGGGGCTGAGATAACCACTTTACGGGCACCGGCAGCAATATGGGCTTCCGCTTTTTCCTTGTCGGTAAAAAAGCCGGTACATTCCAGCACCACATCCACCTGATGTTTTGCCCAGGGAATCTCTTTTGGATCTTTATGCTTATAGATCATTACGCGATCTCCATTGACTGTGATGGACTCTTCATCAGAAGTTACATTTCCATGGAACCTGCCTTGAGCAGTATCGTATTTTAATAAATGGGCTAATACGGCAGGAGATGTTAGGTCATTAATGGCCACTACATCAATACCATCCATGTGATAGATCTGGCGATATACCTGGCGGCCAATACGCCCAAATCCATTGATTGCTACTTTTACAGAATTCATAAATTTTCTATTTAAGGATAAAATGATTTAACTTGTATGATTAAAATTTTGCAAATATAATTCTTTACCATGTTGGGCTTCGGATATTTTAGGGGTAAAAATGTGACTTTCAATTTTGTAAATAATTTGTACTACGCATCTTAATCATTTCAATTTCACTTATTTTTAATAAACCTTGCAGAACATGAAATCTAATTTAACCAAACCGATTTTTATCAAAACTTTAAGAAAGTTTTTGTGGATCTGTCCCTGTATAATTTTATCGATTATAGCAAGAGCTCAGCCCAGCAGCATGACATATACTTCTCCAGGTACATTTACATTTACAATTCCCGCAGGTTATAATGGTATTGCTGTAAAAATCGAGACATGGGGCGCAGGTGGCGGGGCAGGATTTGGCTCTTCTGGAAATGGAGGAGGTGGCGGGAGTGGTGGCGGATACGCATCCACTGGAATTTTTTATGTGGATTCGAGAGGTGGAGCTATTTCGTATACTGTAATTGTCGGTGCAGGTGGTTCGGCTGCAACAGCATCTGCGAATAGAGGGACGACCGGAGGTACATCTTCGGTTACAGGATCCCCTTACACTATATTAGCTACAGGAGGTGCTGGAGGATTAGGTAATAATTTTGCTCCAAATACTCCAGGAGCAGCAGGGACAGGCACTTCCACTGGTCCATCTCCCGTTACCAGGACCGGAGGGACCGGGGGCAATTCACAAGGAGATGCAGGAGCAGGTGGTGGCGGTGGTGCTTCCTCTTCAGCTAATGGAACCAGTGGCGGAAATGCACCGAGCGGCACACCTGGTACAGGTGGTACTGTCGGCGGCGGAAGTGGAGGAAACGGTGGCGGCAATGGAGTAAATGGTACCGCGCCGGGAGGTGGTGGCGGCGGTAAAGGCAAAAATGGTAGTTCTTCAGGTAATGGGGGGAATGGTAAAGTAGTAATTTCGATCATAACATTTTTGGCCTTGCAGCTTACCGGCTTTGAGGTGATCATCGAAAACAATTTCCCCAAACTAAGATGGCATACAATAAATGAAAAGTACAATAAAGAATTTGTGATTGAGAGATCCATAGATGGAAAAAAATTTGAAACTATTGGCACGGTTCTATCTCAAGGTAACTCTATGTCTGTCATGGATTATGAATATTTTGATAAAGATCCTTTCCATGGAAACAATTTTTATAAATTAATGCAAAAAGATCAGCTCGGTTTTGTTTCTCCATTGACAAACGTGATTCAAGTATTTGTACACTCTGACAGGCATCTAAATTTATATCCAAACATTACGAATCAAGCCATCAACATCATTTTAGATGACGATCCCACCCAGCCCACGATCTGGAAAATCATCTCCCATGATGGGTCGTTGAGCAAGACCGGAGTGACATTTCAAAAAGCTTTTACTATAGACATCAATTCCTTAAATCAGGGAAAATACTTTTTTATCATTCGAGACAAAAACTTGGATCTATTATGTTCTCCGTTTGTCAAGTTATGATGACCTGATATTCAATAAAACCATTTCCATAGCGTCTGGTATTAACCAATGATTGTTCAGCAAACCCGTAACCATTCAAAAATTACTCTTGATCAGTTGAATTGATTAAAAAATCCATCACTTTCATCAACCCGTGATTTCCCCTAATTTTACTGTTTGGCAATGACTAAGACTCAAGAACTAACTACCTCTCCAATTTCAATACCGGAATCATCGATCGATACGAGGCAAGCCATCTTCATCAAGGGTGCCCGCTCAAATAATCTTCGCAATATCGATGTGCTGATTCCGAAAAGAAAATTAGTGGTCGTCACCGGAGTTTCCGGATCCGGCAAGTCTTCTTTGATTATGGATACACTATATG
>CALMKY010000680.1 GCA_937867195.1 uncultured Saprospiraceae bacterium
TTGACACTCTGGAATAATTTGGCCTCTGATCTCCCCACCGGGAAAGTTTAAAGTATGAACATTTCCATATAATCTTCTGGCAAACAAGTCATCGAGATTGGAAGCAGTGAGCTTAAACGTATTACTATCGCCTGAAAAAGTCCCACTTTTATTATCTGCGCTTAAATTTACTTTTAAGCCTAATTGTATGGCACCGTTTTGGCCAGCCATGCCTTTGTGTAGATGAGAACCTCCTGCGGCATTCGGGTTGAAATTACTTTCTAAACCGGCAAAGCTGCCAACGATACTGAGTGTAGAATCATTTAATAAAAGTGATAATCCGCCATTAGCTATTGTGCTTACAGGGGTGCCTTCCTGTGAACCAGTCATATAAGCTCTGAATCTAACATTTCCTATGGAGGTAATCTGTCCTCTGCATTCGCCACCGGGATAGGTAGTTGAATGGACATTAGCGTAGAGTTGACCATTTTTTAATTGTGCAATCAAAGCTGGTGTCAAAGTGAAAGTATTATCAGCAGCCAGGTATTGTGCTGCCGTACCAGTCGAGTCCAGTGTAGGTTTTAACTCTACCTGTATGCCTCCGTTACTTCCCGGGAATGCCAGATGAATATGTCCACCTTGCCGGATCCCAGTATTGATTTTACTTTGAACATCTTTTACACTGCCACTAACGGTAAGTATAGTTCCATTTAATGTAGCAACGATTGAACCATGAGCGGTTGTCAAAACCGGAGGCACTTCCTGGCTTCCGGTAAGATTTGCCTGGTAATATGCATCCGATTCTGCCAATAATTGACCACGCATTTCACCTGCCGGTGCAACCGGACTATGAACATTGGTATAATATTCACCGCGGATCAAAGCTGCTTTTTGATCAACGGTAAGGATAATACGATTAGAATCTGCAATATAAGTCCCGGATCGCTTGGTTGAGTCCAATACAGGCTTGAGACTAAATATGATCGGTCCACTGGTACCTGCATAGCCTCTGTGGATATGTGAAGCTGAATAATCACCGGCGAGATTTTTAAAGCTACCCGAAACGGTCAGTGTGTCTCCAGTCAAAACTGCTTTAATATCACCACTAGCCATTCCCACGACAGGAAACTCCTCTTGCATGCCTCCCATTTTTGATACATAAGTATTGCTTACAGAACTAAGGCCATCTGTAACATTGACAATCCCTTTCATCTTCATAGAAGCTACATGAGGCTGGCAAACGAAATAAAATGGACCTGGTTTGGTCATAACCACTTTGCCACCACCTAATGGAAGTCTGAGACCGCCTGTATAGGTACTATCATTATTATCCCATCCTGCCTTGGTGACCTCAATCATATCATGGAAATTATTTAACTGAAAATCAATGGTATCTCCAACATTTGCGGTTAAATAGTTTGGAACAAATTGAAAATTATTGGCCTGGAATGTACCACCAAATTTGACAACTTTAGTAGTAGGTGCACCAGCAACATTAATGATACCTTTCATCTTCATGGAAGCGGCATGAGGTTGACAAACAAAATAAAAAGGGCCTGGTTGAGTCATTACTATCTTACCACCTCCGAAGGGCAGTCTCGCCATACCGGGGATATATGTACTGTCATTTTTATCCCAGGCCGCCTTGGTTACTTGAACCATATCATGGAAAGTATTGAGCTGAAAGTCTATAGTATCTCCAACATTAGCATTTACAGTACTTGGACTGTATTGAAAATTAAACGCTTGAAATGTGCCGCTGACTTTAATTACATAAGTCGGGACTGCAGGCGTCGGAGGCGCCACAGATTCTACTGTAATCGATCCTTTCATACCTCCTGAGGCATGAGGTTCGCAAACATAATAAAAAGTACCACTCTTGGTCATTACTGTCTTGCCGCCGCCAAAAGGCAAAGTCACTCCTCCATTGGAAGCACTTCCGTTGGCATCCCAAATTGCTTTAGTTACTTCCACCACATTATGATCCTGGGCGATTTGGAAATCAATGGTATCTCCCACTTTAGCTGTGGTAGTTTTAGGAGTAAACACAAAATTGCCACTCTTGATGACAATAGTAGTAGCACTTATCCAGGTGAAGGCAATAAGCGATGTAACCAGAGCAAGAATTATTTTTTTCATATTAAAAAGCAAAAAGGTTTGGGTTTAAAACACATATTAGAAAACGTAAAATGTTATAAAAGGGTCTAATCGGATTAAAAATTTTAATACTATTTCTTCATTATTTTTTTGATAATTGAATAAATACATCAATTTTTGAGACCTATATGCAAGACAAGACGATTGTTTTTGACCTTGGGGCAGTATTAATAGATTGGGATCCAAGACACCTGTACAGGAAAGTCTTTGATAACGAAGCGGATATGGAATATTTTTTGAGACATATAGCCACCGGGGAATGGAATGAACTTCAAGATGCCGGTCGCAGTCTGAAAGAAGCCACCGAAGTATTGATGTACCATTACCCTGAACACGGTCATCATATACAAATGTATTATGACAGGTGGAAAGAAATGTTGAACGGTCCCATCCACGATACAGTTGAGATCTTAAGATCTATTAAAGACCAGGGATATCGCATCCTGGCTTTAACCAATTGGTCTGACGAGACTTTTCCGGTAGCCATGCAGGAGTTTGAGTTTCTGCATTGGTTTGAAGATATACTGGTTTCCGGAAGAGAAAAATTGAAAAAGCCGGATTTAGCATTTTTTAATTTATTGCTCAAGCGGAATAACCTGGATCCGGCCAAAACCATATTTATCGATGATAATATCCGAAATGTAGCGGCAGCCAACCATCTTGGTATGGAGGGCATTCATTTTACATCCCCGAGATTATTAAAATTACAATTAGCTGAAAGGGGGGTGCAGGTCTAAGTCTTTATCGGTACATTGCAGAATGAAAAAAGTATTTCTTTGCATACCTTTTCTCTTTTCTTTATTGATCCTGCAAGGACAAAAAGATGAGGCGAATACAAAGTTTGGATTAAAACTTGGGCCTGCAATAGGCTTCCAAAAATGGAATTATTTCCAACGTTCGCCCTTATTTAAATATCATGCCGGCTTATGGATGGAAACCTCGCACGACGATGATCCCTCGTCCATTTACACCGAGATCGGATATCATATCCGGGGTAGTGCCATCCGGTATACGGTACCCTTTACATTTCAAAATCAAACCTATACGTTCCCTTCCGATCAATTTATTTTTCGTAACGCTACCATAGAATTGGGGTTTAAAAAGAAAATACCTAAAGATAAATATTCAGCATTTTATGCATTTGGTTTGAGAGGTGAATACAATCTTGGATCCAATCTGGGTGTCTACAATCGCATCAATGAACTATTGCCGATCTATCCTTTTAAAGAGGGTATTAAAAAAGTATTGCTAGGTTTTTCTTTTAACGGAGGTATTGATTTTCCTTTTGGTGAATATACCGGAGGAGTATTGGAATTTCA
>CALMKY010000681.1 GCA_937867195.1 uncultured Saprospiraceae bacterium
GGCTTTTCAATTTCTTTAGAGGCAAAAAATTAATGAACTTCTCATCTCAATTACAAAACATGAAAAAAATATTCTTTATCATAATTACTGCATTTTTATTTAATCCTTTTTCATATTCCCAAGGAAAAATCGGCAACCTAAATGGAATTTATTACCAGGCGGTAGCGATCGATGATGAAGGAAAAGAAATCGTTGGTCTGGATATCAACAACAAACCGATCAATGCAAAAACCATTGGAGTACGATTTACCATTAGCAAAGGTCTCAATGGAGCCATTGAATGGGAAGAGACTCATCAGACCAATACAGATAAATTTGGTCTGTTTACACTGATCATCGGCAAAGGAACGCAGACGGGAAAAGGATTGTATAAAAAAATGCTCGATATCCCCTGGATCGATGCAGATCAGTTTTTAAAAGTAGAAATCTCGGCTAAAAATGATGGGAATTATAAAGTTGTAAGCAATCAACAGTTTATGTCGGTCCCCTACTCATTTTATACTGACGATATTGCAGACAGCGCGGTGACCACCTATAAGATAATGGATTCCACGATTGCCAATATCGATATCAAAACCAGTGCGGTGGATTCCCGCACGATCCTCGATTCCACCATCATCAACAAAGATATAGCCACCAGTGCCGTGGATTCCCGTACGATATTGGATTCGACGATCCTGAATAGGGACATGGCTACCAATTCTGTGGATTCACGCACGATCCTTGATTCAACCATTGTCAATAAAGATATTGCTACGGGAGCAGTGGATTCCAGATCTATCCTTGATTCCACCATCATCAATAAAGATTTAGCAACCAATGCGGTGGATTCTCGATCCATCCTTGACTCAACCATCGTCAATAAAGACTTAGCGACCAGCTCAGTGGATTCTCGATCCATTCTTGATTCGACCATCCTCAATAAAGATATCAGAAACGGAGCGGTGGATTCTCGATCCATTTTAGACAGCACCATAAACAATATAGACATGAAGAATGCATCCATCGACAGCCGCACCATTTTAAATGGCAGTATTCAAAACGAAGACATAGCAGATAGTACCATTGATCTGTCAAAAAAAGTAACGGGTACCCTTGGATTGGAGCATGGTGGTCTGGGTATAAATAGTTTTAGAGCAAATGCATTATTAATTACCAATGAAGATAGTACCAGGATTGCATCGAAAGTCATAGCTGGTAAAAAAGGGATTGAGGTAGTACAGAATTCCGACTCTATCATCATCCAGTCCGGAGTGGATGCAATCTTAAGCGGAGTCATTGATAGTATTAATATTGGTTTTATTCCTACCCTGACAGGATGGATATCGGATACACTTAGTTTGCCCGGTGTCAAACTTGGTTCGGTCGTTCATGGGGGGTTTGATGTCAATATTGAAGGATTGCAAATGACGACTTTCGTGGTGGATGAAGACAAGATCCGGGTTTCATTATTCAATGGCACCAATCGACCTGTCAACCTTGGTGATCTTAGAAAATTGAAAGTGTTGATCTTAAAATAGCTTTCTGAAATAGGATTCAAAAGTTATGGATGGCTTTGGCTCGGAAAGCACCTGAAGGGGCCAAAGACAAATAATAAGACTTCCTTGTTTGGTACTTTGACTATGGAGGATTTAGAATGGCAAACAAGGAAGTCTTTTTCTGCAATGCGTCATGCACACACTGTTAATTCATAAATCTATCTTGATTTCTTTTTCCTATTTTTGTGCTCAATGGTAGTAAAGATTTTTTCGGGCACTAATTCTAAATATCTCACAGATAAAATCTTGCAGGTCTATGGTGCTAAACTTGGAGATATGTCCATTCAAAAATTCAGCGACGGAGAGTTCCACCCGATCATCAATGAATCTGTGCGGGGTGCCTTCGTATTTCATATCAATAGTACCAACGCACCTGTAGAAAATTTTTTTGAAACCCTGCTTTTTATCGATACCGCCAAGAGAGCCAGTGCTGAATACATCACCTGTGTCATCCCTTATTTCGGCTTTGCGCGACAAGACCGTAAAGATAAAAGTCGCGTACCGATCACGGCAAAATTAATGGCTGACCTTTTACAGGCAGCTGGAGCCCACCGGGTCATGACCCTGGATCTGCATGCTGACCAGGTACAAGGTTTTTTCAATATTCCTGTAGATCATTTACGTTCGGAGGCGATCTTCAAGCCTTTCCTTAAGTCGATTGTGAACGAAAATACCTTGTTTTCATGTCCGGATGTTGGCGGTGTCAAACGAGCCAGAAATTATGCCAAATACTTTAATACAGAACTTGTGATTTGCGATAAATCCAGGGTAAAAGTCAATGAAGTAAACTCCATGCAGGTCATTGGTGAAGTAGAAGGGCACGATGTGATCCTGGTGGATGATATCGTAGACACGGCCGGCACACTTTGTGCTGCGGCATCGGCTCTCAAATCAAAAGGAGCAAAATCGATTAAGGTAATGTGTACCCATCCTGTCCTGTCAGGGTCCGCTTATGAAAAAATAGAAGCATCTGAAATAGAAAGGCTTTATGTAACAGACACACTTCCTTTAAAAAAAGAAAGCAGTAAGATTACCGTACTTTCGTCTGCTGCGTTATTCTCCAAAGCTATCAGTACGGTTCACGAGCATAAATCCATTGCAGAGTTATATGCTGACTGATAGATGGTTACCTATAATAAATAAACCTTAACGCTTCATTTGTCAAATTTGTGAATTTTAAGTACATGATCATTAAAATCTTTTTATCTTTGCAGCCCAATTAATAAAAAGAGCATTTATATGCAAGTCGTTGAATTAAAAGCAAATCCACGCACCATCAATGGTACCCGTGGCGCTAAAGATGAAAGGAAAAAAGAAATGATCCCGGCGGTAGTCTATGGTGGTAAAACTACCCATCATGTTTCGATAGATCCTAAGGAACTTAAATCTTTAATCTATACACCGGAGTTTAAAACTGCGAAATTAACGATGTCAGATGGTTCGGTAAATGTATTTGTAAAACAAATTCAATTTCACCCGATTACAGATGCAGTATCGCATATAGATTTCATGGAGTTGGTACCCGGTAAGGCCGTGACGGTAGAAGTTCCTTTAAAACTCGATGGATATGCAGCTGGCGTAAAAGCAGGGGGTAAACTCGTCCAAAGAGTACGTAAAATAAAAATTAAAGCAACACCTGAAAAATTAGTCAATGAGATTAAAGCAGATGTTACCAATATTCAGTTAGGTTCCGTGATGCGTATTCGGGAGATTGCTTTCCCTGAGGGTGTTGCAAGCGTATCCGACACAGCGATTCCGATCGCAACGGTCATCATTCCACGAGCACTTAAAGAAGAAGAAAAGACTGCAGCTGCTGCACCTGCTGCTCCGGCCAAAAGTGCTGCCACACCGGCAAAAGCTGCTGCTGCTCCGGCCCCTGCTGCAAAGAAATAATACGAAAGCGAATAATTTAATAATAAAGAAGAAAGAGGTTCTGTGTATACAGGATCTCTTTTTTATTGTACGAGCCATTTGAAGCTGGCAGGTCTCTGATGAATTACGTCACACTTCATCTAAAAGCATCGCTTCTTTCATTTTGACAGTAGATAATACAATGATTCCAATCGCAAAATAAAAAATTAAAATCAACACACTGTTTCTCATGCCTCCACTGATATTGTCAATGAATCCAAAAGAAAATGTACCAATCACGATGGCAAGTTTCTCCAAGACATCGTAGAAGCTATAGTAAGAAGTAATATCCACTTCATTTTTATCCAGTAATTTTCCATACGTAGATCTTGACAAAGACTGTATACCGCCCATGACCAGGCCTACCCCGGAAGCAATAAAATAAAACTGGGTTTTGGTATGAGTAAAATAAGCACATATACACACGACAATCCATAATGAAAGCATGGTAAGC
>CALMKY010000682.1 GCA_937867195.1 uncultured Saprospiraceae bacterium
GGACTCTTTTACCTCTGCGATTCCTGACAATAAACTGGATAAACTGGAAGCGTTATTATCATTAGAGTTATTACCGCTTAATGAAAGTATGTACCGAACCATTTGCAATACTTCTCCTTCACTTAATTGTGGGTGAGCGGCCATGGCTCTCTCGCCCCAATTGCCCGATCCCCCGACCATCACTTTCTGAGCCAATGTTTTTTCTATTCCGGGTTTGCCGGAATACCGTTTGGAGACTTCCATGTACGCGGGACCATTGATCGCTTTATCGATGCCATGACAAGTTTTACAGTCTGATTTATCGATGAGTAATCTGCCCGATTCGAATGGAGATTGTTTCATTCCTGCCAGATGTCCTTCGGCTGTAAGTTTAGCGAGATCTTTTCCTTCCTGGACGAAGGCGGCACTTACATTGACATTTTTAGGATCTAGATTGCCTGTTTCACTATCACCATCTTCTTTATCTTTTATACTGATCGAATACGGTATTTTACGACCGGGCCAGAAAAATGTTTTATTGCCAAAAACATCTACTTTGACTTCCGGCAGTTCGTTACCCGCCTGGATCTTGGTATTCACTGTATTGCTTGCACCCTCTTTGTCAGTAACCGTCAGACTTACATCGTATATACCCGGGTTATTCAATACCAATAGTGCGGTATCGCCATTGGCTGCTGGTTTACCGTCAATAGACCATATATAGTTTAATTGATCATGATCTGCATCAGATGAAGTGCGTGCATCTACTTTTACCGTAAGTGGTGTGGCCCCATTATAACGATCTGCTTTAAAATCTGCCAGCGGTGCCCGATTGCCTGCGTTGAAATTGATTTTATACAACGTAGCATCTTCATTCCGTGCAAACCATTTAGTACCATAGGATAAAATATACAATGAACCATCCGGACCAAATTTCATATCCATGGGATTGGCAAAAACACTATTGGGCATGAATGGATCAAACTTCACAAAGCGATTTTGTTTATCCAGCGTCGTAACGAAGATCCAGCGACGCATCCATTCATAGATAAATAATTTACCATCAAAATAGTTTGAAAATCGATTTGGATTGGCCGGATATTCATCCTGATAGTACATCGGTCCCGCCATCGGGTTTTTACCACCCGTAGCTACCCATGGAAATTCACGGGATTGATCATAACTATACCAAACTTGTGGAGCTTTATAAGGTGGTAGCTCTGCCAAACCCGTGTTGTTAGGGCTATTGTTGATGATATGATTGGGATCAAACTTAGGTCCGCTTTTTTTAGTTTCAAAATCATAATCATTATAAGCATGGCCATTACCCCGTATATACGGCCAGCCAAAAAACCCGCCTCCCATTCCAGCCTGACCAAAGAAATCATAACCCTTAGGACCCCGACCGATACTATCTTTACCGGCATCAGGACCTACATCACCCCAATGAACCAGTTTGCGCCTTGCATCTACTGAAAATCTAAAAGGATTGCGACAACCCATTACAAATATCTCAGGTCTTGTTTTAGGTGTACCCGGTTTAAATAAATTACCGTCCGGTATATCATACGTTGCATCGGGTTTTACTTTAATACGAATGATTTTGCCCCTGAGGTCATTGGAATTGGCAGAAGATTTTTGTGCGTCCCATGGCATTCGGCCAGGTCTTTCATCTATAGGATCAAATCCATCCGAGGCAAATGGATTGGTATTATCTCCGATCGATGCATAGAGCAATCCATCTTTACCAAACTGTAAATATCCGGCACTGTGACAACATTCCTGTCGTTGCACAGGTATTGTAAGTACTATTTTTTCACTGGATTTATCGAGCTCTTTATTTTTTAATTCAAATCGGGAAATGCGCTGGATGGACTCGGGAATGTTAGGAGAATAAAATGTGTACAGAAAATGATTGGTTTCAAAATTCGGATCCAAAGCAATTCCCAACAAACCGTCTTCGTGCATCGAGTGTACATCGATGTGGGCGATGGTTTCGATGAGTTTGGTCGTATGATTATAGAGCTTGAGATCACCTTTGCGTTCACAGAACAGAACGTCATCATTCGCCATGACTTCAAACTCCATGGGTTCGTCCAGGTTATTTGCAAGCAATTGTTTTTCCATTCTGTTTTCTTCAGGAGGATCGATGGTATAAGCTTTCGTATAATCGAGCCGATCATGTTCGGAAGCCCATTGGATACCCCCACTTAATAATCCAAGGAATTCTTTTTCTACATAAGAACTATCTGTATGTCCCAGTCCTGTATAAAATGCACGGCCTCCGTCAAATTCATGATACCAGGTGATTGGGTGTTTGGCCCCCATATTTCCTCCATTATAAGTAGATTCATCGAGTGAGGCTACGACATGTATATCGGCTTTT
>CALMKY010000683.1 GCA_937867195.1 uncultured Saprospiraceae bacterium
AAGGCCCAGAATGCCCAGTGTCCTGGATGGAATTTTTAAAACCTGACTTAAAAAAATAAATCCAAATCCAATCGTCGCTACTACATTAAAGAGTAAAATAGTAAAATGAACATCAAACCATAAGATAAAGTTGATAATCGTCATATCTAATAAAATAAGCCAAAGACCACGGGTCAATAAATACTTTTTTGAAGCAACTTCATCGCGGGATTGAGTAAAACTCAGGTAAGCTGAAACACCGGATAAAAAAACAAACACAGGCGCACAAAGATGAGTGATCCAACGTGTAAAAAATAGGACAGTGGATGTAGTATTTAAGTCGGTCGGGTTTTGAGTGAGTGAATCAATATGAATTAAATCCCGGGTATGGTCCAATGCCATGATGATCATTACGATTCCCCTGGCGATATCAATACTTTCAATGCGTTTCATCTATAATGTGTGAAATAATTAAATTCAGAATGTAAACTGATTAAGATGAATGGAATGAAAATATGTTTCGAGAAAAAAATTCAATTTTCTTTGTTGAATTCTTCTAATTCTTTTCGTTTGATCTCTGAAGTATCACCTTTTAAAAGAGGCACTACATAATGCCCGGTATCGATCGATAGCCCTGGAACGTTGATCGTACGGATTATTTCCTGTGGCACACTGGAATTATATAAATAGACATGCTGAAGTGAATGCATTTTATTTAAGAAATCAATCGTATGAATGGGTGTGTTGCTGAGGTTTAATGATTTCAGATTGGATAAAGAACTCAGTTTAGATAACATGGCATCGGTAAGAACGGAATGACTTAAATCTAGTTTGGTGACTTGGCTACACGATGTAAAAAAGTCGATTAGTTTATCATTCATTTTAGAATGACTCGCATTGATCCAGGCGATATGATCCTTCATTTTTACAATCTTCACCAGTTCCGGGTCATATTCATTGTTATGGATGACCAAATACAACCAATCTGAGTTTTGAGCAATTCGCTGCAAAGAAATGGATTTACTATTGAACGCCTGAAGCAGGCCATCGTCTAAAGCCGATACTTTAATTAAAGGAATGTATGGATTGATTGTAATTGACTGACTTTCGGATTCCAGTGAATTTAAATAGTTCTTAATCGTTAGTTGCATTTGTGCATCCGGTTTGGATTCCATCATGGACTTTTCAAAATCGGCTCCACCCGCTATCCACCATTTTAGGATTTGCATTTCATTTTTATTCAGACCGGGTTTGCCGTTGGGTGGCATATGATCATCCTCTGCTTCGCTAAGCGATATTCGTCTGGAAATTTCACTGTGTACTGTATCATGAGGTATGAGCACTTTCCCTTTTTTACCCCCTTGAAGAATCCAGTCTTTACCATCCAATCTCAACCCACCTCTCTGTTTTTTCGCAGAATGACAAGACCAGCATTTCGCGGCTAAAATCGGCTCAATGATGTCCCGATAAACCATCGCCGAATCCGGATTTCTAATTTCTGGTCTTGTATAGTGTATTTCTTTTGAAAGTTCAAAATAATTTATTCCATGCGTCAATCTTCCACCATAATCCCCGGTTAAAATCACTTGTATTAATAACATGAACCAACTGATATGGACAAAATAGAGGTTAGCTGATTTTTTGAGCAATAAAAACAAAATGAAAGACCATAGAGTCAGCATCCAGGCAGAAAACTGATGCTTTGCTGATAAGGAAGAATCAATACTTTCCATATTAGCGTGAATATATCCGGTGCCGAGGGATAGCAAAGAAAATGCAAAACCAATGAAGATAGTGATGGGTAAAATGTCCTCCAGGGATTTGTTTTTATTAAGATAAGCCATCGTTTTAAAAATAATGGCAAGGCAAAAAATCCCAATAGGAAGATGTACGATCAGCGGATGAAATTTACCTATCAGTTCAAGCATCATTCTTATCTAAATCTTTTCAAGCTAAAATATTCTTAATTACTTTTCCTTCGGTATCGGTTAATCTAAAGGGTCTGCCTTGAAATTCGTACGTAAATTTTTCATGATCATAACCCAATTGATGTAAAATGGTGGCCTGGATATCGTGAGGATTGACTCTGCCATTGACTACCGTATACCCAATCTCATCCGTTTCACCGTAAGTATATCCTCTCTTGATGCCACCGCCTGCCATCCACATGCAGAATGCTTCGGCATGATGGTCACGACCTTTAAAAGCATTAGGGATTCCATCACGGTTTTCTGCCATGGGAGTGCGTCCGAACTCGCCGCCCCAAATAACTAATGTGTCTTCTAATAAACCTCTTTGTTTTAAATCGAGTACCAAAGCAGTCATTGCCTTATCGACTGTACGACATTTATTGATCAGGCCGGTATCGATCGAAACAGATTCTGCATTCCCATGAGTATCCCAACCCCAGTCAAACAATTGTACATATCGTACGCCCCGCTCGACCAATTTGCGCGCAAGCAAAGCATTATTGGCAAATGATGATTTACCGGGTTTTGTACCGTACATCTGGTGTATGTAATCTGGTTCTTCGTGGATATCCATGACTTCGGGCACGGAGATTTGCATGCGATAAGCGAGTTCGTATTGGGCTATTCGGCTTTGGGTTTCCGGATCATGATGATCTCCGTAAGCAAGTTTATTTACATCATTGATGGCTTCAATAGACGCAAGCCTGAGATCACGGGATACATCCGCAGGATCTTGGAGAAATAAAACGGGATCGCCAACGCTTCTGCATTGCACACCTTGATACACACTAGGCAAGAATCCTGAACCCCATACGCTTTTGCCGGCATCGGGATTATTTCCTCCTGAGGTCAATACGACAAAAGAAGGTAAATCGCGATTTTCACTACCCAATCCATAAGAAATCCAGGAGCCCATACTGGGCCTTCCAAGCCTTGCACTTCCGGTATGCATCATCAGTTGAGCGGGCGCGTGATTAAACTGATCCGTTGTAACTGATTTGATGACCGATACTTCATCGACAATGGTAGAGAAATGAGGAAGATAATTACTAAGCCAGGTTCCCGATTGACCATATTGCTTAAACCTTGCCGGCGAAGCTAACATTTTAGGCACTCCGCGGATGAAGGCAAATTTTTTACCTTCCAGGAAGGAAGGCGGACATGGTTGCCCATCCATTTTTAATAGTTCAGGTTTATAATCAAATAATTCAAGCTGTGAAGGAGCGCCGGCCATATGCATATAAATGACTGATTTTGCCCTTGGCGCAAAATGAGGAATCCGACTCAGGTTATTTGAAATAAATGAAGAATTGGATTTGCAACTACCCAACATGGTTCCCAATGCCAAGCCTCCCAGTCCTAAAAATGATTCTTTTATAAAATGTCTTCGGGTCGCTTGTAAAACCGTAGGATCGATGATTTGATTTAGTTTTGTCATGTTTCTTAACTTTTGGTAATTACTTCATCGAGATTGATGATGGCATTTGCCACAAGTGCCATTGCCTGATCTTTTTGTTTTTGGCCAGCCCTTCCCGACTCCCGGTAATAATGGATCAAAGCCCGGTAATATAAGGATAAGAATATATTTGATTTTGCAATCTCGATATCCTTGCCCATAAACGATTTATATATTTTAGTAATCATAAGTTTGGGATCCTCTGATTTAAATTTATTTACCAATACATTGGATAAATCAATAAACACAGAATCGTTCAATAGATTTAATGCCTGAAGGGGAGTATTGGTTCTGATTCTTCTTGCCAGGCAGACTTCGCGTTCGGTCATATCAAAATTAGTCATTCCGGGATACGCACTTGTACGTTTCCAAAAAGTATAAAGCGCACGCCTGTATTTTTTAGGTGCTTCGTCATTCGTCCATTTACGACCACTGTAAGGTGAAGCCCAAATTCCTTTTGGCTGATAGGGCATGACCGATGGTCCAAATAACGCAGTATCCATGACATTGGCGGCCATTAAAACCTGGTCCCTGATTTGTTCCGACGTTAACCGAATTCGGGGACCTCTCGTGCAATATTTATTTGCAGCATCCTGACGTAAAGCTTGTTCATCGTAATTACTTGATTGGCGATAGGCTGCACTCATTACCATTTCCTTTAACATGGACTTGATGCTCCAATGATGACGATGCACAAATGACCATGCGAGGTAGTCCAATAACTCTTGATTGGAAGGCGATGCTCCCTGGGAACCCATGTCTTCCAACGTCTCCACGATGCCTACTCCCCATAATTGCTCCCACAATCGATTGACCATGGTGCGGGCGGTCAGCGGATGATCATCTGTGGTCAACCATTTTACAAGACCTAATCGATTATTCGGAAAGCTGTCAGCAAAAGGGATTAGAGAACCGGGTGTCCCAGCAGAAACCTCGGTCGTTTTAATTAACCAATTGCCTCGCTCAAATAATTGTGTTTTGCGGAACTGTACCGGACCGTTTTCAATCATAATGGGTGTAGATTCAGCATTAACTGTGATCAGTTCCCAATGCATCTTCTCCAATGAATCGCTGGTATTGGATTTACTCCAGGGAATAGAATTTTGTGTGTGGAAAAAATCAAATTGAATACCGCTGGACATTGAATCTTTCAGCAATGGGCTGTCAAATAGAATATACACATCATGTCTGCCTTCAATCGGCATCAATGGTATATTGGTAAATTCCATTCCCTTTTTAGAGCGATGGTTTATTTTTAGACTGCATATTTCTACGCCGTTCGGCTGGTCTAATCTAAAGGATGCCGTTCCTTTATCAACATATGAAAAATACCTAATGACCATCTCGTTATGATGGTCCAATGGGAACCCGGGTAACCTGGACATTGATTTTCTACGCATACCCAGCCAT
>CALMKY010000684.1 GCA_937867195.1 uncultured Saprospiraceae bacterium
TGCAATTAGTGAATGGAATTTCTAAAAATATGCCTGAACACATTTCGAATTCAAATCCAGAGGGTACAGCTGCTTCTGTATTTCCTGCTTTAATTCCGGGATTTGGCGTGGTTTCTCCCATGATCAAGAATAATCTGATAGCAGGGAATGCAGCTATTGCAGGAGGTGGAATCGTAAATTATGTGTTGAATTTTAATCAGAATGGAGGAGGTGAGGTTTCTCCGAAAATTATTAATACTACCATAGCATCCAATAGTGCATTAGCCCTGGGAGGCGCAATGATTAACAGTGATGAGGGTTTTGTAAATGACCAATCAAATTTAGGCAGTGTATGCATTATCAATAGCATTCTTTGGGGTAATGTGGCTCCTCAGGATATTGATATGTTTAATAATTTTAATGGATCAGGAATTTTTGCAGATACAATCAAGCTTCATCATAATATTATACAAAGCGATTTTGCTACTTTGTCCAATAATGTTGCTGCACCCCATGTGATGGATACTTCACTGAGCGGTAATAAATATATGGTCGATCCACTATTCCTGAATGCTCCCTCCGGCCTGGAGGCAGCTACCACCCAGGGAGATTACCATGTAGGTTCATCATCTCCTGCCATCAATATGGGTGACAATACTGCTTGTATTGAAGAATTTGATTTGGATCTAAAACCTAGAGTAAATAAAAATATAATTGATCTTGGTGCTTATGAGCAATTACTAAACTGTGATAGCATTACCCTTTTTGTAAATGCCGACGGGAGCATTCCATTTGTACCCATTGACAGCTTTACACCACCACTTAGCCCAGAATGCAAATTGCTTATCAATGGAGTAGAAAACAACTCAGGTATACAGCTTACATGTTTCAACACCGGAGTCAATATTTATGATGTTAAATTGAACAAGATTTCATGTGATGGCTTACACGAACTGGTCGCATGTCAGAAAGTAATTACTTTACTCGATACCTTCCCCAAACATTTCACCGCCTACGATCAATTGAATGTCTCGTTGGATCAGAGTTGTATGAAAGTAATGACGGTCTACGATTTATTGGTGGGTTTCAAGGGATGCAGCAATCATTTTGATGTTGAACTGGTTTATCCGCTCGGAACCAATACCTATCCGGGGAATGACAAACTGGATCGCAGCCATCTGGGATATTGCATGGTATACAAAGTCATCGAGATCAATACAGGAAATATAACCTGGGGTAAATTATGTGTAGAAGACAAAGCACCGCCGGCCATCAGTTGCAGCACGGATACGGTGACTTGTTTTGAATATGCGCAACTGCCGACGGGATCTTATACTATTACGGATAATTGTGGAGGTAATGTCAAAGTGCAAATAGCAGGGGAGAGGTATATCGATTACGGATGTGACAGTGCCACTATCCAGGGAAGAGTGTTCCGTCATTTGATAGCCAGTGATCCATGGGGAAATAGTACAGACTGCAATAAAGAATATGTGATCCGCAAAATTTCTATCGACAGCATAGTATGTGTACGGGATACCTCGGTAGCTTGTAGTTTATTGTATACAACCATCCAGGGAAAATCTGTATCGATCCTGGATCCTGTCAGAAGTGGAGCGCCGAAAGTACAGATCGGAGGTAAATTAGTAAGCTTATGGCCGAATAATCCATCGTGCAAACTAACAGTGGCATATAAAGATGAGCGATTCGATATCTGCGGCAATTCAAGAGTGACGTTTAAAGTGTTGCGCACGTGGCGGATCG
>CALMKY010000685.1 GCA_937867195.1 uncultured Saprospiraceae bacterium
ATCTGGATGAGTTTCAAGCCGGTGAGCGCCGCCCAATCGGCGAGCGGCTTGAGGTCGGTGAACTCGCCGATGCCGAAACTTGTTTCGGTGCGGAGGCTGAACACGGGAATCGCCACGCCCGCGGCGCGCCAGGTATTTGTCGGCAGCCCGGCGAAACCGTCATAGATGGTCATAAAAAATGGATACTGGCACCTGGTTTTATCGATACTCATTCTCACCATGACCGTGACCTGGAGGATAGTTTGGGTTTTGCATCTTTTTTGTGCCAGGGAATTACCACATTGGTCGTGGGCCAGGACGGCTCTTCACACTTACCGTTAGCAGATTATTTTAATCAAAGAAAGTTAGATGGTATTCCGGTCAACGTAGCATCTTACATTGGTCATAACACAATACGATTCCAGGTTTTGGGAAATGAACATTTTAACCGGGAAGCCACTTCAGCTGAGTTGAAACAAATGAAAAAAATACTTCGTACCGAAATGAAATCCGGCGCTATCGGCTTGAGCACAGGCCTCGAGTACGATCCCGGTATATTTTCATCCAGGGACGAAGTCATGCAATTAGCTCTGGTCGCTGCGCGGAGAGATGGTAAATACATTTCGCATATCCGGTCCGAAGATATTCACCTGGAAGATGCCGTCGATGAAATCATCCAAATCGGAAAGCGTACTAAAATGCCAGTACAGATCTCGCATTTTAAAATTGCGATGAAAGCAAAATGGGGTAGAGCAGAATCATTATTGCATACGCTCGATTCCGCTCGTCAGGAAGGTATCCATATTACCGCTGATCTCTATCCATATGATTATTGGTTGTCGACATTGGAAGTACAATTTCCTAAAAGAGACTTTGACAATAAAGCAAGTGCTGAGTTTGCATTGACCCAGTTGGCTCCGCCCGAAGGTATGATCTTATCCCGATACGATGCTGAGCCCGGTTATGTAGGGAAGAGTATACTTGAAATATCTCAAATGATCGGTAAAGACCCGGCAGATACCTATATGTACTTAATCAGACTTGCTAAAGATAAAAATGCTGAACAACATGTCATGGGCAGATCGATGACTGAAACTGATATCGTCAGACTCATGCAATGGTCCGAAACCAATATTTGTAGTGATGGATTTGGTGGAGGCAGGCATCCAAGAGGAGTTGGCAGTTTTCCGAAGGTTTTGCATCATTATGTCCAGGAATTAAAAGCTATGTCGATGGAGCAGGCGATTCATAAAATGACGGATTTGTCGGCTCAACATATGGGCTTTGAAAAAAGAGGCAAATTGAGCCAGGGATATTTTGCAGATCTTGTGATCATAGATCCCGAAACGGTCTCTGATCACAGTACGCTTGAAGATCCTTTTGCATTGAGTACAGGTATTCTGGCATCCTATGTCAATGGTATCTGCGTATGGAAAGATATGCATGCAACGTACGCAAAGCCGGGTTTAATTTTGAAGAATAGGAAGTACGCTAATTAATTCAAATCGATTTTTCATTCAATTATTCAAATAGACTTTATTTTACCTCCCAATTTAAAATTATGATTTCAACAAAAGCCTACGCAGCTTATCAACCCGATCTTCCTCTCGCACCTTTTTCCTTTGACCGCAGAGAAGTAAGACCTCACGATGTGTTGATCGATATTCAATTTTGCGGGGTATGTCATAGTGATCTTCACCGAGCTCGTGGCGAATGGCATGGCACTCATTTTCCTCTCGTACCCGGACATGAAATTGTGGGAGTAGTCAAAGCCGTAGGGGATCATGTCAAAAAATTTAAAAGAGGTGACCTGGCAGCAGTCGGCGTCATTGTGGACTCCTGCAGATCGTGTCATATCTGTAATGAAAAGATGGAGCAATACTGTGTTGAAGGCGCTACCGGTACTTATAATGCAATGGAAAGGGACGGATCAGGTATTACCCGTGGCGGTTACAGCGATAAGATCGTCACCGACGAGAGATTTGTCTATTCAATTTCTGATAAATTGTCCATGCCTGCCATTGCTCCTTTGTTATGTGCAGGGATAACTACATACTCACCTCTTAAATATGCACAAGTCACGAAAGGGACAAAGGTAGGCATCGCTGGTTTAGGAGGTCTTGGTCATATGGGAGTTAAGTTTGCTGTTGCGTTAGGGGCCGATGTTACCTTGATTTCACATACACCCTCCAAGGAGAAAGATGCTGCCCGTTTAGGTGCGCATAATTTTTTACTATCATCAGATGATGAAGCCATGAAAAAGAGAGCGGGTTATTTTGATGTGGTACTCAATTGTATTTCCGGTCAGCATGATTATAAAAAATATCTTGATTTACTGGGTCTCAATGGAAAAATGCTATTAGTAGGTCTTCCACCCGAAAACCCGAAAGTCGATCCGTTTGCATTGATTAAAAACAGAAGGATGATCCTCGGCTCTATGATTGGAGGTACTGATGAAACCCAGGAGATGCTTGATTTCTGCGCTGAACACGGCATCGTATCGGATATCGAAATCATTCCTATTCAGAAAATCGATGAAGCGTATGATCGAATGATCAAAGGGGATGTGAGGTATCGGTTTGTAATTGATATGGCGACCTTGTAGTATTGGTGCGCAATTGTGGAAATGGGAAATTGTGGAATTGATAGATTCTTGATGAATTGTTTAAGGTTCAATTCTGGTCTCAGCCTAGATGATTTTTGGATCGTATAATCGTTTGGAGACAAAACAATTCTACACTTACCCAATTTCCCACTTCATCTTTATTTTTCCAGGTAATTCAAATCCTTATCGTGTGTTTCGCTTATCGTCAGAATAGAATAAAGCGAAAGCGAAAAACTAATGGCTCCAACTATAGCAGCTGCTATCGACACATGAATGCCCTGAGTCTTTAACCATTGATATAAGGATAAGGTGAGGATGGCACTGCCTCTAACCATATTGGGTACCGTGGTCGTTGCAGTGGCGCGTAGATTGGTACCAAACTGTTCTGCGGCTATGGTCACGAACAAGGCCCAATATCCATTACCCACACCCAAGAAGAAAGCAAGTAAATAAAATAGGCTGGCCGAATGGATGGGTGCAAACAAATAAATTAATACGACTGCAATAGAAAATAACAAAAATAACAGGACCGTTTTCTTTCTTGATTTTAATGCATGCACAATAAATCCACTTACAAAATCGCTGATGCTCAATCCAAAGTAAGCCCACATAATACTTTGACCCGGTTTGATATTTTCGATGCCAGCCGACTTACCAAATTCATTACTATAGTACAGAAGAGTACCGATTACAAACCAACTGGGTATACCGATCCCAATGCATTTGAGGTATTTGGTCAGTCTTTCTTTATCAGTGAATAATTCAAAGAAATTACCTTTTGATATATGGCTGACTTCTTTGATGTTCTTAAAATGTTCAGATTCGAAAACACCTATTCGCAGCAGTAATAATAAAAAACCCATCACGCCGCCGGCAAAATACGCCGTGCGCCAATTAAAGAATTCCACGGTGAGAAAGCCGACGACAGCGCCTAATAATCCCACCGCCGCTACGATGCTGGTGGCCAAAGCCCGGAATTTGATCGGGACTGTCTCGGATACCAAGGTAATACCGGCACCTAATTCTCCTGCCAAACCGATTCCTGCAATCAATCTCCATATTTTATATGCTTCAACGGAATGAACCAATCCGCATCCTATGTTTGCAATTGAATAGGTGATGATGGATCCAAATAATACGGATAATCTTCCTTTTTTATCACCAAGCATTCCCCAGAGGATTCCTCCGGCCAATAGTCCTACCATTTGCCAGTTAATGATCTGGCCACCTATGGAAGAAGCTTGTGCATCATCCAGGCCTATCGATTTAAGACTTGGTAAGCGTACTATGCCAAACATCTGTAAATCGAAAATATCCACAAAATAACCGAGCGCAGCGACGATGACAGGAAGCGTGAAGATGGCCTTCCAATCGATTTTTTCATTCATGGGGGAAAGATATGAATTAAAACACATCCAACGGATCAGTGGAAGAGGATATACTGGTAGCAGGATTGTAAGCAGATTGAATCAAGATCAAACCTGTAGTCCCAAATGATTTTAATGGCAATCCTTTGAGATTGCATTGATGCCTATCTTGATGATTTCTTTTTTAGGTTTACTAACGTTTTAATTGATGATAACTTATAACTCAATAGGATCACCCATCGCCGCCAGGTCGCACAAAAACAAAGAACCTGCCTTTAATCGATGTGATGGATATTTTTTTCCGGAGGAAGAAAATAAATTCTGCATCACTGCTTTTTTTTCATTTCCGGATATAAAAAAAATTCTTTGCCTCACTGCATTCAAAACGGGATAGGTCAATGTCAATCTGGATAATCCATCCGGGGATGTGGACGTACTCACCCATTTTTTATTTTCATTCAGAATCGGATCTCCCGGAAATAACGAAGCAGTATGTCCGTCATTACCGAGACCCAGGATGGCGATATCAATAAAATTTTTTTTATTCGCTGCCAGCTTTTTAACAGACTTTTCAAAAAGCGCTGCCGCTAAATTTATTTTTTTGGTAAGATCAAAAATCAGCACATGTTTAGTAGGTATCGGGAGGTGTTTAATCAACGTACTGAAAATCATTTTAGCATTGGATCGATCATCCTCCGGAGATACATACCGTTCGTCAACTAATACAATCCATACTTTTTTCCAATCGATATTTTTACATATGACCGGATTGGTCATCAATTCATAAAGTCTTTTTGGGGTATTGCCTCCACTCAAAGCCAAAATGCATCTGTCCCGGGCCAATAGACATTCATTGATTTTGATCAAAAGGTATTGAGCAGCAGCCTGACTCAATGATTCCAAATCTTGATAAATTATTCTTTGTTTCATTTATTTAATCGTCCAGGTTCTTTTTGATTTTTTCAATAGCTTTTCGGCATTTTCAGGGCCCCAGCTTCCTGCTGTATAGAGTTCTGGTTTAAGTTTTTTGTCGTCAATCGCTCGGATGATTGGCATCACGATTTTCCAGGCTGCTTCGACCTGATCGGCCCGCATAAATAAAGTAGCATCTCCTTTGATGGCATCCAGGATCAGAGCTTCATATGCTTCCGGTATTTGCTCAGTATAGGCAGATTTATAGGCAAAATCCATCATGACATTTTTGAGTTTCATCTCCAGTCCGGGGACTTTGCTTTCAAATGTAAGGTCGATTTCGTTTTCGGGTTGTATCCTGATGATTAATTGATTTGCGTTGATATCTTCCTTAAAAACCTTGCAGCTTGATTTTTTAAAATTGATCACGATGCTGCTGGATTGCCTTACCAGGCATTTGCCGGTGCGCAGATAAAAAGGCACGCCTTTCCATCTTTTATTATTGATATAAAATTCACCAGCAAAATAAGTATCCGTGATCGAGTCTTTGGATACCTTCGGCTCATCAAGATAGGCGACTTGTTTCTGTCCATTGATTTCACCCGTTGTATACTGACCGGTCACCACAGTTTTCTTTAGATTTTTTTGATCTAAAGGCACTATGGACCTGGCAACTTCCATTTTTTTATTTCGGATCTCTTCAGCATTCAGATTTTCAGGTGATTCCATCGCTGTCACGCAGAGCAACTGTAATACATGTGATTGGATCATATCGCGTACACTACCGGCGGTATCATAGTATCCGGCACGGGATCCGACCGATACTTGTTCTAGTGCGGATATTTCTATACAGTCGATGTGTTTGTTGTTCCAGAGTGGCTCGAAAATATTATTGGCAAATCGGAATGCCATTATATTTTGTACGGTCTCTTTACCCAGGTAGTGATCGATGCGGTATAATTGAGATTCTTTATACCTTGATTTTAAAAACTTATTGAGAGCAACCGCTGATTTGAGGTCGTGTCCAAATGGCTTTTCAATGATGATCCGATCGAGTTTGGGATTGTTGGCAACTTTATTTTTAAATAATCCTTCACTGATGGTTTCAATAAATCTGGGTGCTACCGAGTAATAAAAAAGCCGTTCACATCTTTTCCCGGTTTCGTTATCCAGGCCCGATAATTCTTTGATAAGATGTTGATAGGTCGCCTGGTCGGTAAAATCACCTACCACATAATGTAGATTCTTGCTGAATGAATCCCACGCGGGAGGATCCGCTTTTCCTTGCCGGCTGAATTCATTCACACCTTCTAAAAGATAATTTTTGTAATCCGCTTCTTCGCGTTCCGTATGATCGATGCAAAAAATTCTATGTTTTAACGGTAAAAAATCACCCAGGTATAAATTGAATAAAGCAGGTATTAATTTTCTGCGACATAAATCACCATTGGCCCCAAAGATGACAATATTAACCGCTCCGGGTATAGGAATGAATTTCATTGAATAAATGATTTAATAATTAATTTAGGATTCCCATTGAGTATGGAAAATTCCGGGTTTGTCGATTCTTTCATAGGTATGGGCTCCAAAGTAATCGCGTTGCCCTTGCAATAGATTCATTGGTAAAATTCCGGTAGTCATGGCTGTCAGGTATTGATCAGCGGCATTCAAAACCATGCTGGGTATATTGGATTGAGCAGCGATCTGAACTATTTTTTGTAACTGGATTCTGCTATCCTGAATGGTCTTCAATACGGATGGATGCATCAGCGGATGACTCGATGCATTGTCGTTGGTAAACATCGGATCCATGACATGGAGTAAATGAGACCGGATGATGCAACCGCCCTTCCACACATTGAGTACCTGGTGAATATTGATTTCATATTTGTTTTTTTCTGATGCGTTCATTAATAAAACAAGTCCCTGAACATAGGCAAGTAAAAATGTGAGATACAATGCCGATTCACAGGAAGATTCCAGGTCCGCTTTCATCTGAGACATGTCAAGAGGATGGGATTCGTAAGAAGATGCCAGAGCCATTCGTTCATTTTTTAAACCGGATATATTGCGCATGGTTACAGCCGCATCAATAATGTTCAGAGGTACACCGAGGGTCATAGCGGTTTGACTCGTCCACATCCCGGTACCCAATTGACCCGCTTTATCCAATATCATATCCACCAGGTCATTGGAAGTGTCCGGATCTTTTTTGATGAATATTTCTCCTGTTATCTCGATCAGATATCCTTTTAAACGACCTGCATCGCATTGTTTAAAAAATCCGGATAATTCCTGGTTGGTATGGCCGCCGCATTTTTTTAATACATCATATACTTCGCAGATGGCCTGCATCATAGCATACTCAATGCCGTTGTGTACCATTTTAGTAAAGTGACCCGCTGCACCGTTACCTATATACCCAACACAGGGTGAGCCGTTGACATGCGCCGACACGGATTCCAATATATCCTTTAGTGCATTCCAGGCATATGGATTGCCACCCGGCATCATACTGGGACCTCTGCGCGCACCTTCTTCGCCACCACTGACCCCCATCCCCATGAAATGAATGCCTTTTGATTGCAGATCATTGTATCGCCGATCCGTATCTACAAAATAAGAATTACCACAATCCACTACGATATCGTCCTTGGAAAGCAACGGGCTAAGATCATTGAGTACATAATCCACAATCTTACCGGCTGGTACCAGCAATAAAATTTTTCGCGGAGATTCTAATGAATCGACAAAATCGGCTACGGTACTGCAAACGGTCACTTTTTCATAATGCATATCCGATAATGTAGATTGTTGTTTGGGATCTTTATCATAACCGCTTACTGTAAAACCATGATCCGCTATATTGAGGACCATATTGCGCCCCATGACTCCAAGTCCTACCATCCCTACTTGTGATTTCGTCATCTCTTATTTTTTAATGAATAGGTAAATATAAGCCGATGAAAAGCATCTGCACTTAAAACATGCTTTAAAATTAAACTATCTTTGAGCCGGTGTCGGTATTTTCCATATTATTTATAGGATTGCAAGTTATTGTATTGCCCATATTGAGTTTTCAGTCGAGAGAAGTCATTGAAGGTGAAGCCGATCTCATGCCTCCAAAAAAAGCCTTGTTTGCCCAATCCATGATCATGCTTTCGATCATAGGTCTATTTGGATTTTTTATCGATTATAAGGAAGCACTCCGGATCCATTGGGTTGGGGCATTAAATTATAATTCCATTGTATGGGCGATCCTGATCTATATCCTGGGACTGGCTGTAAATTTTATCAATTATAAATATTACAAAAATTCAAATGCAGGAAAAGAAAATGATTTCGTAATGCCCCAGAGCAAAGAAGAATATCTGTTGTGGTTTGGTCTTTGTCTTATCGCGGCATGGTCTGAAGAATTGGTCTACCGGGGTGTGCTGCCCGCTTTATTGATTAAATATGGCATGGTGTCTTACCTGGCATATGCAATGAGTGCCATCACCTTTTCCTTTTCACATTATACTCAGGGCTGGTTAGCGATACCCATTACGCTTGTATTTGCCTTATTATTTCAATATTTATATTATTTGAGTGGCGGACTGCTTTTACCGATCTTGGTTCATCTTGGATACAATCTGAGTGTGGAAGTATTGAGAAGAAATATGATTCATTAATACAATATTTGAATAGACTCCGTAAACCTGGTCGCTTTAATCGGGTGAAATTTCAAGTTCAGGCTGAATTAAACATTGGATTGGATCAATTTTCATTTGCCATCCGGTTTGATCAATAATTCCACTATTTTCGCCGCGCAAATAAAAAAATATGGCAACAAAACATATACTCGTCGTGCCGGGGGATGGCATTGGTCAGGAGGTAACTTCTGTTGGTAAAGCAGTACTGGAAAAAATTGCTTATAAATACGGTCATACATTTACATATGATGATGCTTTGATGGGGCATGTAGCCATTGAAGCTACCGGCAATCCGCTCCCGGAAGAGACCTTGACCAAGATGCGTGCGTCTGACGCAGTTTTATTTGGTGCAGTAGGTCATCCAAAATACGATAACGATCCCACCGCCAAAGTAAGACCGGAACAAGGCTTGCTTCGGATGCGCAAAGAGCTTGGATTGTATGCCAATCTAAGGCCTATCAAATTATTTGATGATCTTCTGGGTGCATCGAGTATCAAACCAGAAATATTACGTGGTGCAGATATCTTATTTTTCCGTGAATTAACCGGTGATATTTATTTTGGAGAAAAAGGACGAAAAGAGGATGGCAATACCGCGTACGATATCGCATTGTATCATAAATACGAAGTAGAGCGCATCGCTCGTAAAGCATTTGAAGCAGCTCGTGCCCGCAAAAAGATATTGTGCAGCGTAGATAAAGCGAATGTATTAGAGACATCCCGGTTATGGCGTGAAGTAGTTCAAAAAGTAGCTCTTGAATATCCCGATATCAAAGTAGAGCACCAATTTGTCGATGCCATGGCTATGTTACTGATCAAAGATCCTAAACGGTACGATGTGGTCGTCACCGCAAACTTATTTGGTGATATCCTCACCGATGAAGCTTCTCAGATTGCAGGTTCTATGGGTATGCTGGCTTCTGCTTCAGTGGGAGATGGTACCGGAGTATACGAACCAATTCATGGCTCTGCCCACGATATTACCGGAAAGGGTGTGGCCAATCCACTTGCCTCCATATTGTCTGCAGCCCTTATGCTGGAGATATCCTTCAGTATGAAAAAGGAATCCGACAATGTATTACAAGCGGTCGACGCTGTGCTGAAAGAAGGTTGGAGAACTAGAGATATAGCCGACGCGACGACTCCGGGCGATAAAATTTTGGGCACCGAAGCGATGGGAGAAAAAGTATTGAATAAATTATAATCACAACGATTTTACCCATTCAATATCCCGAATAACTTCTGCTGTGAATTTTTTCCATGAAAAAAACTCAGCATCGTTTGTGCCGGATTTCATGTTTTTAAAATGATCTATATAAGGTGCTTCGATATAATGCGATGAAGTGATCTTACTTACTTTATCCCAATACTTAAGGCAATTTTCAAGATGTGATAATGCAAGGGATTTATGAAGCCTGGTAGGGTCGGATTGGTATTTCCGGACTTCTATTCCGGCCAGTAATTTTTCTGAAAAATACAAACTCAGATAGGACCAGGTGAGAATATCATTGGCTTCACATGGAGATTTCCTTTCAAAGGAATGAGTTTGTTGAATGGCAGTTTTTGCATCTGCATTCAATTGATAGGATAGAGCCACCGGTGTAATTTTATTTTTTGAGTAATGATTGTTTACATAATCCTCGATCGACACATAATCGGTATCTAAGGTTGGATGATCGATTAATTCTTTGAGTGAGATAAAAGCCGATATCGAGTCGTACAATCCGGAATTGCCGGAATAGGGAGCGAGAAACCCTTCTGAATAAAGGCTGTAATCCCAGGTCGATGCGAAATACGATGCTAGCCTCAACGGCATTTTACTCGCTAGATTGAGCGCAGAAAATATTTTTTTGTTGGCGATGAGATCTTGCTGATCAGAATCATCCAATGCAATCACATCATCCGGAGTTTCAGGATCGTATAAAAGTCTGCCCCAGGCTTTATAATACATCCATTTTTTTTGAAATGCATATGCCCAGTTGACATGATGGTTAGGCATATGTGAATAATCTTTAGCAGGGATATAACCTTCAGAACCTACAAAATATCCATTGACATACGGTGCCATATTTTGTGCAATATGCTTTCGTATAAAATCCGTCTGCACCCATCGAAGGATAAAAAAATCTTCATTGCGTATCATCCATTCGATGCGGTAGTTTTTTGGCATGGGATTCCAGTATCCATCATCTTTTTGGCCACTATGACTGTCATGGGTAATAGCGAGATGCGGAGTTGAATGGCCGTGAGACCAATTGAATTTTACTTCGACCAGGGTGGTATCGGGTAAGTTTGCCAGGTCTAATATTTTTCGCATTTCATTGGGATCAGAAGACAATACCGATCGATGCAATAGTTTTACGGGTCTATTTGCATCTTTGATTCCTTGAATTATGGTTTGTGAAATCCATTCTTCCCGGTCGCGCGGAGTCATCGCAGGTAACGGTGAAGGATCGTTATTAAAATTGCTCATCCAGTCAGCCAGGGTAATACCGATGCCGGCCAGATCAGGATATTCATGGATGACCTGGGTCGTGATCGATCGGGTATATTCTCTGACGATTGTACTCGTATCATTTCTTTCTCTGACATGATATGCTTCTGCAAATTCAGTTGATACCGCTATGTTCCAATTTACTATAAATGGTTCAATACCCCGGTCACGACACATCCGAAAGATAGAAGAGAATAGACGATGCCATTCCTTCATCTCATCGTCGGTAAAATGATTTGCCAGCGGAAAATCTTTTGACTTAACCATAAAAGAAAATGGATGCACATTCCAAAGGGATAAAAGATTAAATCGATTCATGGCCATCCTATCGATAAAAGATTGCCAAAAGGCTAAGTCTTTGCATGTTTCAGTATGCAGGCTCATGACCGGACCGGACCGATACGATGACCAGGGCAGATTAAATTTGATAGCACGAATAGCTAACCTGGGGTTGATGGTTCTCGGTTTTATTTTATTAAGGGAATGATTTAATCTGATCTCGTCCATTATTTCGAGCATTCCATACATAGCGCCAGTGACATCTTTTCCTTTAATGGATAATTTATTTTGATCGTTCCTTATTTGAAAACCATTTGGCACCAACGATTTTTCTGAAGTGTCAATAGCTACCAGGATATCCGCCATGTTAGACGAGGAACTGAAAACCAATTCTGTTTTTTTAATATCAAATTCATGCTTTAAATTTTTGCAAGCAAAGTTGATTTGAGGTATGCTGGTATCCGCCTGTATTCTAACGATTTTACCTGCATGTAATAATGAAGAAATGCATTGAAGTATCAAAATTGAAATGATCCATTTCCACCCGGGCATATCCTAGCTTTTATATTGATCAATGTATTGACGAATGAAGCCGTCAAAAGAGCCATCTACTTTGAAGCCAAGCTGCAACGCATGCGCATTATCTATTCTCGTTGGCCAGGTGGATACCAGACTATTAATAAATTCATCGTATTTAAATACAATGCGATCGGCTATTTGATCTCCACAAATCTTCCTTAGGGATGCGATCATATCTTTTACCGATACCGTAATTCCCGGTAATGCTACGGCACGGGTCTTGCCAAATGCTCTGCCTTCGATAAAAGCGGCATTCAGAATATTATCTACGACGGTATCCGGTCTCGATATCCATACATCGGTATTGATATCTACCGGGCAGATCGCTTCCTGTTCATTGATTGGCTCGCGGATGATGCCACTGACAAAAGACGATGCTGCCTGATTTGCTTTGCCGGGTCTGACGCAAATAGTGGGTAATCTCAGACTGCGACCATCGATATATCCCTTCCGGGTATAGTCATTGATAAGCATTTCACACATTGCTTTTTGAGTACCGTACGATGATTGAGGAGTGAGTATCGTGAGATCATCGATGACAGGAGGTAAATCGCCACCGTACACAGCACACGAACTCGTAAATACAAATTTGATCTTTGGATTCACTGCTTTGCATCGCTCCAAAAGATTGCGGGTCAGATCGAGATTGACTTTCCATCCGAGATCAAAATCTTTTTCTGCATGACCGCTGACGATGGCGGCGAGGTGATAGACGATGTCCGTTTCAGCATTGATCATTTGATGGATCAAGGCTTGGTCTGAAAGATCCGATACAAATGAAACTACTTTGTCATGGCTTATGTTGGGCTCAGTAATATCTACCAGAGTAAGTCGATCAATGGCCAAATCACTTTTTAATAAAGTAGTCGCAAGTTTATGACCGAGGAACCCGGCTGCACCGGTGATGAGAATATTCATAAGGAGAGGGAAGGTAATTGAAAACATCAAAATTCAATAATCAAAATATCACGCTGACCAGGTAAAAGATTGATTCATTGATTAAACAAAGTCTTTTGATATACAGCTTCAATCCCATATCTTTGTCCTTGCTTAGCCCAGGTGGTGAAATTGGTATACACGTACGTTTGAGGTGCGTATGCCGTGAGGTGTGCAGGTTCGAGTCCTGTTCTGGGCACAAAATATAAATTAATTTATTTAAGGTCAGGTGATGAATGCCTGACCTTTTTTATATGAACTTAAATAAGTAATATCAGGAAATTAACTTGTCGATTTTATTAATTATGCAGCCAGACTATATTAAGCATTTTATTAGCCTCTTAAAGCAACCTTTAAGCCAAATCAGTTAAACAACCGTTAATGGACATTAAATTATTTTAAGGTCGGTCTATCTTTGGCCACTTTTTAGATGAAAATACGCCTCAGTGTAATCCTGCTTATCCTGATGGGATTGTGGGCCCATAGTTTCCTGCAATCGCAAAAATTGCAGATACTTTTTCATTATCATAAAGTATACCTTGATCAAGCTGATCGGTTCTCGCCAGCATCTGCCCATGATTCATATAGCCTGGATGAAAATATAGTGAATGAAGAAGATGAATATGCTTTCAGGGCAAAAAAATCATCGCATAAATCTACCGGGCCGGTTCAGGACTTGACTCAACAACCTACTAATTATGATGGTCATTTCAATATTTTCCAATCAGAAATTATAAAACCAAGTCTGGTAATCTTTAAAAACTATTTATTTATCCGGGTTTTTAGATTATAGATTATTGTTTCCGGTAGATCGTGATGACTTCGATCAAAGCAAACCAGATAGAGTCATAATCCTCTTTCAAATCCATTTAATTTAAAAAATGAATAAAAGAATATTTTTTTTCGTTGTCTTGATTCTGAATTTTGCTATCGCATGCAAGCAGCACAAGGAAGAAGCCAAGGAAGAAGCCGGTAAATTTACCATCACCAGCCCGATTCTATTGGATACCTCCTATGCCAAAGAATATATAGCCCAGATACAGTCCATCCAAAATGTCGAAATCCATGCCCAGGAAAAAGGATATCTTGAATCCATCCTGGTAGATGAAGGGCAATTTGTCCACGCCGGACAGTTGCTGTTTAAGATCATGCCTAAGCTCTACGAAGCGGAATTGGCTAAATCGAGGGCAGAATTACAAACCAAAGAACTGGAGCTTCAAAATGTAAAAACACTGGCTGAAAAGAATATTATATCCAAGACTGAGCTGGCCATCGCGGAAGCCAAACTCAATGAAGCCAAGGCCGACGTCATGATGGATGAATTGCATGTCAGCTTTACGGATGTCAGGGCTCCATTTGATGGCATCATCGATCGCATCAAATATAAAAAAGGAAGCCTTATTGATGAAAATATGATCCTCACTTCCATATCCAATAACCGGGATGTATTTGCTTATTTTAATGTCACGGAGATCGAATACCTGGACTATAAAACAAGAGCCAGAAATGGTGAGAAAAATACAGTCACATTACAACTGGCCAACGGGCAACTTCATAAACATAAAGGGACGATCGAAACAGTCGAAAGTGAATTTGATAATACCACAGGTAATATTGCTTTTAGAGCAAGATTTCCTAACCCGGAAGGATTGCTGAAACATGGAGAAACCGGCAAGGTGTTGTTATCCGTACCTTTGAAAAATGCCTTGATTATTCCTCAAAAAGCCACTTATGAATTGCAGGATCTTACCTATGTCTATCTAGTCGATAAAGAAAACAAATTGCATTCAAAGCGAGTCGATGTGCTGCAAAAATTACCCAATATTTATGTAATCAACCCGGTCACGTTGAATATAAGTGATAAGATTTTGTTGGACGGGATACAATCTGCAAAAGAAGATGATATCATCGAATCTACATTTAGAGATCCTAAAGAGGTAATCACTAATTTACAATTGATCAAATAAATTAATTGAATACCTGAAACCAGAAATGTATGTTTAGTAAGTTTATACATAGACCTGTCTTATCATCGGTGATTTCCATCATCATCGTATTCCTGGGGATACTGGCGTTGGTAAGATTACCCATTACGCAATTCCCTTCGATATCACCTCCAAAAGTAAACGTAGCAGCTTCCTATCCCGGTGCAAATGGTGAATTGATGAT
>CALMKY010000686.1 GCA_937867195.1 uncultured Saprospiraceae bacterium
CCCTTGTTTGTAATGATGGTTGAGTAAAAATTTGAGCTTTGAATCACAATCTTCTGCGCCAAATAGGATCCCTGCAAGGATTTGACAAGTAAATTCATTATACCGCTGACTGGTCAGAATGGCTTTTGCCCGACTAAATAATTTATCAGGAATGGAAGCAGGTTTTATATGTTGGAGGATGAGGACGTATGGCAGAGTACGGTGATCCAATATACCGGATAAGCGAGTCAATGTATGGACATTGTTTAAGTCCATATCTATTTGTGCAACCAGGATATTGATTTCCGGCGAATAGGCTTTATTCTCAAACTGTTCAAAATTTTTATTTTCTATAGTGACATATTTATTAATCCATTTCAGGAGATCGTTGGTACAGTCGGAAATCAACAGTGGATGTAATCCGGAAAGATGTTTAAACGGAATGATTTGATTTTCGTTTTTTAATACAACGATTTCTTTTGCAGCTTGAAGGTATGACTGGCAAATGTAGCCGGTAGATTGGGCATGCAATACAACCAATACATGCAAAGACATATAGGTTAAAAAGCCATATTGAATTGTGATCCGAAGCATATTTTCATCATGAATATAATCAGTTATCGTTACATTCGTTTTATAATTAACCATGCGAAATTCAATCTCTATCTTCTTACTCCTGTTCGGGCTTTTTACTTTACTTCTTTTCTCGTGTTCAAGCTCAAAAAAATTAAGGGTAAGCAAACATTTTTTACCAAGATTATTTGATACGTCAACTGTATTCAACAATCATTTCAGTGGTTTTATCCTGTACGACCCAAGCGATAAAAAAGTCTTGTTCGAAAAAAACAGCCATAAATTTTTTACACCTGCTTCCAATAATAAATTACTGACTTTGTATACCGCATTGTGTTATTTGCCGGATTCGCTCCCATCCTACCGATATCTGGAATCCGGAGATACTTTGTTTATAAAAGGTATGGGCGACCCGACTTTATTGCACGAGCTTTGGCCAGATCATGCTGGCTTGAAGAGAATGAGAGATGTACGATACATCGTTTTATATCCCGGTCGGTTATCTGATCAACGATGGGGAGATGGCTGGGCCTGGGATGACATTCTCGAAGACTATCAGCCCGAGAAATCCGCCTTACCATTATATAGTAATTTACTCAAAATACATCCCCAGGAGAAAAGTTTTACCATCACTCCATCTTATTTTAATTCATCCACTCATGTTTTAACTGGAATAAAAAGTGCATCCAGGGAGTCGAGCCAAAATGTATTTTCAATAAGTAAAAGTTTACCACATGAGCTGTATATTCCATTTACCACAGAAGATGAAACCATAACGGCATTATTGCAGGACACCTTGCACATTCAGGTATCTATGATGACGAATGCAAAATCAATGGATTCACTCTCGTGGAAAATGCAATATGGTGTTCAGAATGACAGTGTATTTTCTCAGATGATGAAAGTAAGCGATAATTTCATCGCAGAGCAATTGCTTTTATTATCCTATGCGTATCTGACCGATACATTGAATACATCCAAAATGATCGCAAAAGCTAAATCCGGTCTATTTCAAAATCTTCCGGATGCATTTCAGTGGGTCGACGGAAGTGGATTGTCAAGGTATAATTTAATAACTCCTGCCAATATTATAATGGTACTGGATATGATAAAAAGCAAAATCGGCTTTGACCGTATCAAGGCTATTTTTCCTGCGGGCGGAATAAGTGGAACATTAAAAAACAGTTATAGATCTGATACCCCTTATGTCTGGGCCAAGACCGGATCTTTAAGCAACAATCAATCATTGAGTGGATATATACAGACCCACAGCGGTCGTGTAATATTATTTTCTTTTATGCACTCGAATTACATAACGAGTAATGCCATGATCAGAAATGAAATGCAGAAAGTGCTGGAGTATGTACGAGACCGTTATTGATTTATAAGAACTTTTGTAGATAAGTCTTTAATTCATCTAATACCGGATGTTTGAAATCCCATGGTTTGGGTATCTCATCTTTGTTCATATTTTCAAATGACTTTTCAGGCGTACAATATTCCGAAGCATGTTTTGCCAATTTATTCTTATTTGTTAGGCAATAATCATATCTTAAATAAAATTTAATCCATTCCTTATAATAATCACTGGATTTAATGTTTATTCCTTTTGATTCACAGCACTTTTTCCATACTTCTAAACAATCTGCGGCATTTTTAGGAAAGTTTACTATTTCAGTTAAGAGTGTTTCGATATTTCCTTTGTCATTTCCATCCTTTACAATAAAATAGGAAATATCAATTGATCGTTTGGAATTAATATCATAAACAATTTGATTTATTGTGGCCGTGAAAGGCTGGATAGAATAGTATGCAGCAACAAAAGCTTGATTAAGCATATTTATTCTGTCAGTCATCGAATAATCATCTTTGTCCAAAATGATACCAAGTTTTGTAATTGGTTTGGCACGCAGATCTGTTTGAAGGCTTAAAAGTTTTTTTGTTAAGGCAGATACATCACTAGCATATAATTTATCAAATACTATCCCTAAAACATCCAATGTGCGATGATTAGGATGTATGTCTCGAATAATTGCCTCAATAAACTGAGCGTCTGTAGTACCTTCTACAATAAGAATAGAGTTTATTTCACTCTCCACGGAATGTAGATTTAGGAGTCTCTAGTTCATATTGCAACAAGTTCATGTCGTGTTTTTGGGCAAAAATTTGGTCAGTATCAATATCACGCGCCATTTCAAAATAAGAGCCTCCTCCATGTACTAAAGCAATGTTATTAAAGGCAGTAATCATCTCACTACTATGCGTAGTCGCAAAAATTTGAAAATCCAATTTTTTTGAAAGTAATAAGATATTCTTCCAAAATTCTTCATGTATAGAATAGTGTAGCCCATTTTCAATTTCATCAATCAATAAAATACTCGGACTCTGCGAATCATGATGTAAAAATTTTTTTTCAAAAATCGGAGTAATATATCTCATTATGTTTTTGGTAGCATCTCCAAAATTGCTTAGCTGTTCGGGTTCATTCCCTTTGGTTTTTATCCAAAGTCCGGGTTTAGAATTATAGGTTCGCATAGTTTCTATTCTATCATCTACTATTTTTAGAATCTCAAGTATTTCGTTTAGCTTAAGTTTTTGATCAAACTCATCAAATGAATTAATCAAATTAACAACAGGCAACTCCGATTTTTGTGTAAAAAAATGAATAGGTAAATGATGAAACCTTGTGATGGATGTCAAAGCATTTCCATTAATATTGCCATGGCATTCAAATTTAGATTCAAGATTTGTCAACTTAATTTGAAGCATCCCTTTTTCAAATTTGTTATTTAAAAGATCTGATAATGATTGACCTCTTAGTTGTGCAATTTGACCTGCATCAAATTTGTTAGATAGACATGCAATAGCTTCTAACAAACAAGTTTTACCAGAATTATTCTTACCTCCAATTAGATTTAATCTTTCAAAACCATCTATCCTGATTTCTTGAAAGCATCTAAAATTTTGTATTTGAAGACTTTGAATCATTTAATTACCAAAGATAATCAAAAATTAAGCCACATCTTCTCCGTCGATATGATTATCATCTTTGCGTATGATCTCCTCATTATGACTGCGACGATCCTGGTCTCTTGAATAGGCTTTGATAATTTCTTTGACGAGCCGATGCCGTACGACATCGTCGGCATTGAGTTCGATTTTAGCAATACCATGGATATGACCCAGTATATTAATAGCCTGAGCCAAACCCGATCGTTGATTGCGTGGTAAATCAATTTGTGACAGGTCACCATTGATGATGCATTTAGCCGATGGCCCGAGTCGGGTCAAAAACATTTTGATTTGCAAAGGAGTAGCATTCTGTGCTTCATCGAGTATAATAAATGAATTATCCAGAGTACGGCCCCGCATATAGGCTAGTGGGGCTATTTCAATCATGCGGGATTCCATAAACTGTGCAAGCTTATCTGCCGGTATCATATCATCGAGTGCATCGTATAATGGTCTGAGGTATGGATCGATTTTTTCTTTCAGATCACCGGGCAAGAAGCCAAGACTTTCTCCTGCCTCTACTGCAGGACGTGTCAATACAATTTTCTTTACAAATCTGTTTTTCAATGCACGTACGGCAAGAGCAACCGCTGTATACGTCTTGCCGGTACCGGCAGGGCCTATCGCAAATACAATATCATGCTTGTCAACTGCATCGACCATCATCAATTGATTCTTGGTCTTAGCCCGGATCGGTTTTCCTTCACGGCCATACAATATGATATTCCCATCCTGACTGTTGTTTGACTGCAATCTTGATTCAAACAGATTGGAGCCCGATAACAGATCTTCAACCGTATGCGTTGTCAACTCCTGGTGTTCTTTAAGATAACGCACCATTTGTTCAAATTTAGCTTTGACCTCCTGAGTATCTTTTTTATCGCCTATCAGTTTGAGCAGGTTGCCCCGGGAAGTAATCTGCACCTCGGGAAATGCTTTACGTAGAAGATTTAATTTTAGATTGTTTTCACCAAATAATTCGATGGGTTCGACTCCCTCGACGGTGAGATTGATTTCACTTGTTTTATCCAATCGACTTAAATATATTAAAAATTTAAATAATATGTTTTACATTTGCTTTACTATCCAAAGTTAATAAAAAACAGATTGCCATCATGCCATTCGTTTCATTGTTTACAGATTTCGGTGACCATGATACCTATCTTGGGCAATTGAAAGGAGCGATTCTGCAAGAAAATGAATCGATCCGGTTTATTGACATGACCCATGCAATCAAACCACACGACATCGCTACCGCAGGCTGGTTGTTGCGCAATTCATTCGAGGACTGTCCCAAAGGAACGATTCATATAGTGAGCGTATTGAATAATTACAATAATGCCAGTTCGTATATTTTATTTCAGCAGGATGGACATTTTTTTGTCGGACCCAATAATGGAGTTTTCAGCCTTGCATTTGACAAACTACCTCAGGAAATTTATGAAGTCATTGATGAAAGGAATGGTGCCTTTACACTCAAGCAGGTCATCAGTAAAATCGTCGGTCAATTATCCCACGGAGTATCTCCCGATCAAATTGGAATGCCTGTCCGCAACCTGATCATGCGGATCCAATTGCAACCTGTTATCAATCGATATATGATCCGGGGGTCGGTTATTTACATCGATCATTATGAAAATGTCATTATCAATATTACCA
>CALMKY010000687.1 GCA_937867195.1 uncultured Saprospiraceae bacterium
TACAACAACTGGATTATTTAGCCTTTATAGATTTGTATCACGATCGTATAAAGGCCTTCCATGTAAAAGATGCTGAACTCAATCCTACAGGTAAATCCGGCGTATATGGTGGCTATTCAGATTGGGCCGAACGCGCCGGTAGATTCAGATCATTAGGTGATGGACAGGTTGATTTCAAGGCTGTATTCTCCAAACTTGCCCAATATGGATACGATGGCTGGGCAGTTCTCGAGTGGGAATGTTGCATTAAAGATTCGGGCCAGGGGGCCAAAGAAGGTGCGCCATTTATCAAAGATCATATCATTAAAGTAACAGAAAGGGCTTTTGATGATTTTGCTGGAGCAGGTGCCGACGATGCCTTTAATAGAAGGGTGATGGGGCTTTGATGCAGGCTCACATGGAACGATGCACGATGTACAAAATACGATTTAATAATTTGCTTTTCAAATATCAATCAATTGAATAAAGTAATTTGATCAGATTTGAGTTAGTCGTTTAGAAGCTGTTATAAAATAGAAGGCCAGGAGATTTAAAAATCAGTGGGATGAATTCCATTTAGCAATTCAAATCGCGAAAATATCGTAATTCGTAAATAGCCCGGTTGTTTGCGCTAAACTGCTTATTTTTGCAGTTCAATTTATTTTAGTTTTTATATGTCAGTAGAAATAGAATCCATTCTAAGTGAACGTGTTATGAGCATGACGGAATCCGCTACCCTCCAGATGGCAGCCATGGCTCGTAAGATGAAAGAACAAGGCATCGATGTGATCACGCTAAGTCTTGGTGAACCTGATTTTGATACGCCCCAACACATCAAGGATGCTGCTTTTAAAGCCATGAATGAAGGACATACAAAATATACCGCGGTAGCCGGTAATCTTGACCTTCGGGAAGCTATCTGTGCAAAGCTCAAACGGGAAAACGGACTTGAATATAAGCCCAATCAAATAGTGGTATCCAACGGTGCTAAACAAGACATAGCTTCTTTGTGCATGGCCATGATCAACCCAGGGGATGAAGTCATCATCTTAGCTCCTTATTGGGTATCCTACAGTGATATCGTGACCATGTGTGGCGGCAAATCTGTATTGCTATCTGCTTCTGTAGACGAAGACTTTAAAGTATCCGCTGATAAAGTAGCTGCTGCAATCACTCCGAAAACAAAACTTGTAATGTTTTCTTCTCCGTGCAATCCTTCAGGTTCCGTATTTACTGAAACAGAACTTAAAGCATTGGCAGAAGTGATTGCCCCACACAAAGGGATTTATATCATGTCTGATGAAATTTATGAGCACATCAATTACACAGGGAATCATGTAAGCATCGCGTCCTTTCCGGAAGTAAAAGACAAGACCATTGTAATCAATGGATTTTCAAAAGCATTTGCCATGACAGGCTGGAGGCTTGGTTATATGGCGGCACCTGTTTTTATCGCAGAGGCAGTTACTAAAATACAGGGGCAGGTAACTTCCGGAGCCAATTCAATCGCACAAAAAGCCGGAGTAGCTGCTCTCAATTCAGATTTAAAGCCGACTTTTGACATGGTCGAAGCCTTTAAACGCAGAAGAAACCTGATTATATCCTTATTAGAAACCATACCCGGATTTAAATGCAATCATCCTACCGGCGCATTTTATTTATTTCCGGATATCAGTTATTATTTTGGTAAATCGGATGGCAAGACGACCATTCGCAACTCGGATGACTTTGCTTTGTTTATTCTCAATACTGCACATGTAGCGACTGTAGGCGGTAGTGCATTCGGAGATGATCATTGTTTCCGTATCTCGTATGCGGCCAGTGAAGCTCAGATTACAGAAGCTTGTCGAAGAATTAAGGAAGCAGTTGCCAGACTTCAATAAATTAGTATCTTTAAAAATTCAAATTAAAATTAATGAGTACCACGATCAAGTTTGCAAATAACCAATCACAGTTTTTCAATACGTTACGAAAAAGAATCAATCAATACTTTGATGAAAACAAAATCAAAGTAACCGGTAACCTCAAATTATACGCAAAAACCATCATCCTGGTAAGCCTGTTAGTAGCTGATTATGTGTGGCTCGTATTTTATACTCCTCATTATACATTGGTGAGTCTGATGTTGTGTGCCATCATGGGTTTTTTATTTGCTGCCATCGGTTTCAACGTTATGCACGATGGAGCTCATGGCTCTTATTCCACCAAATCATGGCTTAATAATATGATGGCTCATTCCCTCGAGTTATTGGGTGGATCTTCCTATATGTGGAAATACAAACACAATGTAGCCCATCATTCATTTACCAATATCGAAGGTATGGATGAAGATATTGATATCAAGCCATTTCTCAGAGTCAATAAAAGTCAAAAATGGTACTGGATACATCAATTTCAGCACATTTACAGTTTATTGCTATACGGATTTACTTACATCATGTGGATCTATTTTAATGATTTAAAGAAGTACTTTAGTAAAAAAGTTACTGATGCGACCCCAATCCCCAATATGAAAGCAAAAGATCATTTGATTTTTTGGGGTACCAAACTGGGTTACCTTGCTATTTTCTTAGTGATACCGGTATGGCAGGTAGGTATCGGAAAGACTTTGTTGGGATATGGAATGTTAGTATTTGTATGCGGCGTGTTGATAGCCATCACTTTTCAATTGGCACACGTCAACGATCAGGCTGAGTTTATAAGTCCTACCGGAGCCAATTATGAAATAGAAAATGAATGGGCTATTCACCAAATCAATACCACAGCCAATTTTGCCACTAAACAGAAATGGCATGCCTGGTTCTGGGGTGGATTAAACTATCAGATCGAACACCATTTGTTCCCCCGCATCAGTCATATTCATTATCCTGCAATTAGTAAGATCGTCAAGCAGACCTGTAAGGAGTTTGGTGTGGCATACAATGAATTTCCAACCGTTGTGTCGGCCATCTATTCGCATTTAATGCATTTAAAAGCGTTGGGTGTCAGAGCCTGATGTAGATTTATAAAAACTATGAAACCATTGTTTTTTGTATTGGGGATTGCCATATCTACCATGAATTTTTCAATTGCGCCCGACCCGACTCTATTCCCGTTTAATATCAAACTGAAAGATAAAAACCAAAAAGAATTTTTATCTAAAGATATACTCAAGAAAGCAGGCCAGCCTACGGTTATCCTTTTTTGGTTAACCACCTGTGGTCCCTGTGCACGGGAGCTCAAAGCTCTCAATCTGAATCTGGAACGCTGGAAAAAACAGATGCCTTTTAACCTTGTAGCCATCTCAGAAGATTATGATACAAATTTTCCAGCTTTTGTTTCCAGGCAGACAAATGAAAAATGGATATTCCCGACCTACTGGGATTATAACCGCGATTTTAAATCTGTAATGCCCGGCGCCATCAATGGCATGCCACAAACCTTTATTTATGATAAAAAAGGGAAGCTGGTTTATCAAAAGAAAGGTTTTATCGATGGTGATGAAAATAATTTCTTCGAGAAATTAAAATCAGCAACGAGATCCTGAATTCTCCTTTATCTTTAGTAGAAAATTTTTAAAACTCTATGGCAATTCTAAAAGTAATCGAGGTGCTCTCCAATTCAAACAAAAGTTTTGAAGATGCGATTGAGCGCGCAGTAAAAAAAGCTGACAAAACACTGAAAAACATCAAATCGGTCAACGTACAAAATATGTCTTGTACCGTCGATGGCGGTAAGATAAAAGAATACAGGGTAAACCTTCACCTGACTTTTGAACTCAATTAATTATGGCAACCGTCAAAGTACTTGAGCTACTCAGCAGCTCTAATAAATCGTGGACAGACGCAGTAGAGCAAGCAATTAAAAAAGCCAGCAAGTCTCTGCGTGGCATCAAATCGGCCAATATTCAAAATATGGGCGTCACGGTAGAAAACGGTAAGATTAAAGAATACAGAGTCAATGTTAAATTGACTTTTGAACTGGAATAACGAGATTCTGATTCTTTATCAAACCTCCAATATTTTTTAAATAAATTATTGGAGGTTTTTTTAAAAAAGTTTTCATTTCGAAGTTACATTTCAATTTGCGGCTCTTACAAAAGGTCATCGACATTTGCCTGATCTAACATTATATTTTTAACTTAAAATTCAAACAAAAAATGAAAAGAGCTTTGATTTTGTGTATCCTGACGAACGTATTTCTGATTTCTTGCAGTAAAGAAAATCTATCGAATCATTCACTTGAAAACAGGGCCGCCGGGAGAGATGTTTGTGGTACCATTTCGAGTTTTAAAGTTACTGAAAGGAAGGAGTCAAATGGCACGTATACATTGACTGCTGATTTTACCATAAAAAATTGCACCAATATCGTTCCCATCGATATTACATTGGAAATCACAAACCTGGCAACCGCTTCGGTGAGAACCCAAAAGAATCTTCCTTTTTCAAATAAGATCAACGTTACCGATTTAAGTGTAGGTGATAACTTTTCCTTCCGGGTCATCTCAGTAAGACCCGATACAGGAGACGTTTTAAGTGATCAGACCATTGGTTCTGTCGTGGTGGCTAAATAAGTAAGGTTCATCTCCTATAGTCGCTTATAAAAACATGAAGTAAGGATTAACATCATTGAATTGCCTATCCTTACTTCAGTTCGTATACTACATTGATATCGATCGGATATCTTCCAAACTCAGATCCATAGATGGCAATTCCTCCTCCATCGCTGCATTCGAGTTTTAAAGTCAATGCTCCTTTTGTTTTGGACTCATCGATCATTTCTTTAGTTAATGGAAGTTTTACAAGATATCCATAAGTGCCCGCTTCACTGAGCTTGCGATTATTGGGCTGGCTATTCCAGGATAACACTCCGCGTGAATCGGCGGGATCGTCTTCGAGTTTCTGCTGTTTAACGATTTTATCATTGATCCAGAAAAATACATTGGAAGGGTTTTTATAATCGTCGGTCATCGGATATGCATTGGGGTTACGATGAGGAGAAACGACGGATCCAAGCATATAATCCTGATTACCCATCGAGCCATTGGTTTTATCTTTATCCAGGAATGGTTTAGAGGATACTTCCATCACGATGTATGCATTCCTGACATCTCCTGATTTGATATTCGCGTACAAGGGTATTTTGTATTCAAAAAAACCTTTACCTGCTCCATTAACTTTGAGTCCATTCAGTACATTCCATTGTCCAAGACTCCACTGCTGAGATGAAAATGAGGCGGGTTTGACAGATTGAATAATCGTCTTTTGCGCTATGTGATCTGATGAAATATTGAAGTGAAAAAAATTATGATTGAGTACTTCATTTCCGGCTTTCAGTACCAATCGAAGCGTTGCCAATCCCTGGTCATTCGGCATTTTGATAGTTAATGAATCTAATTGTTTTTGCATCCATGAACTGGCTGTTATCGATTTTGTATTTTTTTCTATCGTGCTCGTATTCCCGGTACCATCCGTAAACAATAATTCATATTCCAGGGTCATAGTCATTTTTGCTGAAGTCAGTGTATCGTAGATGGAAATAAAAATCGGTACAGCTTGTATACTGCCACCTTTCACATTCCGGGTGATCTGATTGCCTGTATGAATCATGATTTTACTA
>CALMKY010000688.1 GCA_937867195.1 uncultured Saprospiraceae bacterium
GATTTTCAGAAGCCAGTGCCGATAAACTGTATTTACCCGTCATCGACGATGCAGAATATACCTATAAAAAAGTAAATGTGGAGGCGGCCGAAAAAGATGAACACTCATTATTACATTGGATGAGAATGATCATACAGCTGAGGGCCGAACATCCCACGTTTGGCCGGGGTAGTTTTGAGTTTACCAATGCAAACCATCCTTCTGTCCTGAGTTATTGGAGAGAATATACCGATGACAGAATCTGGGTGGTTATTAATCTCAGCGATATGGATCAGACGGTCGATGTAGATCTTAAGAAAGAAGGTTATGATGATGTATTGGAGGATCTGTTTACCGGCGATGAATTAAATATTTCCAACGGTACTTGTAGTCTTGAATTAGCTCCTTATCAATATGCATGGTACGCACCTAAAAATCTGGATATGCTTACTTTAGTTGAAAAGAGTATGGTGATGACGATGGGTTGATTTAATTATTCACCTTTTTAAAATCTTCAATATTATCGAATTCTTTCCTCCAGGAAATACCTCCTCCAAAGCGATCTTTTAATTGGCCCTGACTTAATTCATCTTTGCGTACATATGCCCTGATTTTTAATCTTCGATCATCGGTGATTGAGTATTCGACCTCAAAATGAGGTGTGATCAATTTATCGTATTGGGTGGTATTTGAAAATTTAGCACCTACGTTTACACTCAGTTTATCTTCAAAAAATTTAGGGCCCAGGCTGAGATTGAGTTCATTATAAATATTAAAATTGCTTTGATCAGCACTTTGATTATTCAGGTAATAATTGGCATCGAAATTCCATCCTGAGATCACACCATCCGAAGCCAATTCTCTCAATGCGTTTTCGACCAGGATGGAGACCTGGTTGCTTATAAATTGGGACACATTATTAAAAAATCCACTTTGAAAACTACTGACGATTTGGTTGGGAGGCAAAAATGAACCCCAGAGCATCAATCCAGCTACTTGCTGATTTAATGAGTTTTGATCTGCTTTTAATAATGCAAGTTTATTATCGACAATGGTTCGGAGATTTCCTGAAATATTCGGGATTTGAAGCGAAAACGCAATTTCAGGTTTAAACAACTGACCGGATAAATGCATGCCCAGGTCAATTTGATTTTTAGTCCTTAATTCTGTTGCGGGAATGACACCTTCATATTCAGGCAATAAATTGACTAATGGAGACGACACTCCTTTATAATCAGCATCCAGATCTATGATCGCACCTAATGGATTGCCTTCCCATCTGATCGTGCCCCCCTGCCGAATGGTAAAAGGCTTGTTTACTACACCATACAAAGTAAATAAATATTTTCCCTGCTCGACTTCGTAATTCCCATACATGTTGATATCGCCGCTACGCTCAAATCTCATTTGCATATTACCATTACCATTTCCTTGAATGATGTCACCTCTTTTTTCATCAAATATGATCGATACGTCCGCATCCGGATTCAGCGACATATCAATCGCCACCGCCAAACCTCTGATCTTCGAAGCTCTTTTTGCAAGGATACTGTCCTTAGAAATATTGCTTGTCTTGGGCCGAAACTCGACCACTCTGTCTTTGGCAATTACGGTAGCCTGACTTACCGGAATGGATAAATTAGAAGGTCTTTGGGTAGATCCTTTTACATCAATATCAATTTGATTGAATGGTCCATGAAATTTTGCCAATACCTGGCCGACCAATGTTCCATAATAATCCGGATTATTTTCTTTACTGGTTTTGAGCACAAGGAATCGGTTGCCCTGAAGGGTGGCATCCAGGCTGAAATTTTTTAATCTTTGGTGGAGGATCCCCCCGGTAAGAGTAGCCGGGTTTTTAAACTCGTCATAAATTTTTACACCGCTGGCGTCGATTTTACTGTTCGTGATGAGAACGGTTTCATTACCGATCGTGTAATTGGTATTGAGGTAATTGACTTTAAATCCTCCATCGGTGATATTGATCTTACCTGAAAAGTCAGTCAAATCATGATCTTTTTTAATTTCAAAATTCCCTCTGATATTCCCGCGCGTATTGTCGATGACGTCATCGATCAGGTATTCAAATAATCTGAGAGGATAATCTTTGAATATCATTTTGAAATCAAAATTATTTTTTACACCCGAATACTTACCTGAAATATCATAGAATCCGTCAGCGAGCATCTGACGGCTGCTTTCAAGCATGGCCGCACTGATGCGAATGGGTTGATCCACATTGGGAGTATATGCGTTGAGATCCATCAGTCCGAAATAGGACCGGTTGATGAACAATGAGTCAATCAAACCAGCCACTTTAAGACCTTGGAGGGAGTAGATATCATCCACATCTGCTTTGAGATTGATTTTACCTGAAATCACCCATTCCTTGAGTGGCATGATCCGATTAAACCAATGGATGTCAAGATCAGAAATGGTCGCGTGCAAGCCCTTATCTCCTATACTGGTCACTTCTATTTTTTCTTTGTCATGAACAAATTGAATATTGCGAGTATGCAAATATCCTTTCCGAAACGCAACATCATTGTCCGGGAGTATATCCCAGCTTTTATCCATGAACGAAACCTGAGATGAATTGAAATGTAAATGAAACGTACTATCTATCAACTGTACACTCCCATTGAGATCCACGTTGTTCACTACATCTGCCACTCTAGGAGTTTTAATAGAAAAATTAAGTTTATTGCGGTCAAGATCCGCAACCAGAACAGAATACGGCATCTGGAAATTGGAAGAAAAAGTACTGTCAATATAGGAAGTAATCAATCCTGAAGAACCAAACGCCTCTAGCCTGCCTACAGACCGATACACAGAAAAGTCTTTGACTTGAAGATCCGGTATATTCCATTTTGCTAATAAGTATTTTTTAGTTTGATTGACTTCACCTTCAATTTTAAATGGAACTTTTGCGGTAACAGGAACTTTCGCCAGTACATTGAGTGGTTTCACATCCCTCACGGCGAGATCAAATTTAAACTGTTGCTTATAGGTGCTATCTTCTATTTTAATATCTTCATTTAAATGCAATGTTTGGGCAATTTCCGGGAATTGACTTGCAAACTGGCGCTCCAAAGCAGGCATCACATATTTTAGTTTGTAAATACCATCGAAATACGCATCGGCCCAATCCGATTGTAATTTGATCTCAT
>CALMKY010000689.1 GCA_937867195.1 uncultured Saprospiraceae bacterium
CTCTACTAAAAGCTGAGCTTTGAAATATTCCAATGGGGCTATCGTGCCATCCTCTAACGTTACAGCCCATGAATCCTGATCCGCTTTAAGGAAAATTTCTATATCGTGTAAAACTTGATCTTTTTCTGAATGAGGCCTGGAAATGTACTCAGCATATCCTTCCCATTTCCAATCCGGTATCTGAGCAATGGGATTTGATTTTAGCAGACCTAATGCATAATATTGATAACAATGAATCATTTCATGCGCCAGTAACTGACTTAAATTCCATTTGTACCCATTTAATTCAAGATAATTTTGATTGATCACAGCATGTCCTTGTAAAACTACTTCTTTGTAAAATCCGGATGCAAATGCCTTCCCTTTGATCAGTTTTATTAATGTTGGATAGACGACATTCTCATTCAGACAAATGTTCAGATGTAAATGATCATCATACATTTCACTTGTCTTGATATATGTTTCGGATTGATCGAGTAATTGAAAGAACTCTGTTTCGACCGGTTTATTATGATAGATGGTAAAATGATGATAGATTGTTTTATTAGCATATGTGAGGGAGGGATTCAGAATAATGAAAGATAAAATGCAGATGAGTAAGATCCCGGTGGATATCAATCGCAGGGTCCATTGGGTAAATTGCTTTTTTATTTGCATAATTCAATTTAGATAAAAAAATCAGGATATGATTCCTTGCAGGATAGCTTGTTCTATTGGGCAATGTTCGCCAATTTTCGGATCAATATTAAAATCCTTTTTTGATAATAAAGCCGGTTGAGCCATAAATTTAGGATGCAGGCCCGCATGATTTTGTGCAGAGTGGATCAAAAATGGATGACAGAGATAGACAGTACCCGCAGATCCGGTTGCAGATGCAATAGGTCTCGAAGGCAAATCGGAAAGTTTATCTGCTAATTCAGAAAACGATCGTCCGGAATCTCCGTAAGGCATTAAGAGTCGGGATACATCCTTGTGTGAACCGATTTTAATTAATGTAGGAGCATCTGCATCAGTAACATCTGAAAACAAAAAAAGCATGAGCAAGGCACGACCTCTTGATTTGATATTGATTCTCCATTGAAAATAGTCTTGAATATGCTCGCCTGGGAAACCGGCATCCACATGCCATCCGGTATCAATAGCTTCCTTTTTAACGGGGAATCGAATCGGAAAAGAGCCCATAGATTCTTTTTTGATCCAATTATCGCCTGCTAATTGATAAAATGCTTTTAACAACCGGGGTGTATTGCCGGCTTCTATAAATGGAGGATTCGTTAACTCTCCAATCCGGATAACGGGTTCAGTCCAACTGGTTGGATCAGAAGGATTACAACCGGTGGCATTCCATAGGATCGCACGACATTCATCGGCAATCTCTTTAGAGAATGCATTCTCTATTTTAATAAAGCCCTGATCTATGAATTGAGCAATTTGACCGCTTAATAAAGATTGCATACGAAGAATAGCTAATCAATTTGACAACAATCCACAAGTGACGCATTTCAAATCTTTACCTTTTTCATCGGAAATAAAAATATCGGTATTCGGGAATTTGCCCTTGATGGTGGCAAGTTTTTTCCCATTTGCAGAAAGGCTTGAATAAAAAGCACCTTCCGTATGACCGATCCTATTTTTGACTCCAGTTTTGATATCGATTGAAACAATTTGTTTAAGGTCCGGTTGTGTACCATGTGGATCCGAACTTGTATAATACACCGATTTACTGTCATTCCTCCAGCATGGATACACATTGTGCAGCGTATCATTCGTCAATTTAATTTCTTTCTTATCCTGTAACCGCATCAGCCACACCTGGTCCCGGTAGTCGCCACGTTCTGTATAATAAGCAATATACTTCCCATCCGGGCTCCATTGGGGATTGAAATATCTGGCCGTATCGGTCGTCAATTGTTGAAGATCGGTACCATCGATGTTGATGGTATAAATAGCTCTTTTCGAAACTTGATGACTGGATGAAAAACAAATTTTTTTATTGTCAGGAGAAAACGAAATACCACCGCTCGGCACGGTATCCGTAAATATATTCTTTGAAACACCCGTCGTTTGGTTTAGCAATAGGATATCTGCCCCATGAGATGAACTGTTTTTTTTCGTATAAGCAATCCAATGGCCGTTCGGCGACCATGCAGGAAAAATCATTCCTTCTACTTTATTTAGGATTTTTTTTCTGATACATCGATGATATAGCCTTCAAAGGAGATATCATTTTGATTTTTCTTTATCACCTCTGCGCAAATTTTTTTACCGTCAGGTGACCAACTTGCGTTTTGATAAAAAATATTTTGACCTTCTGCAGTCATGGACAGAATTGACAGGATAAAATAAATTACAACCGCCTTCATATAGAATAATTATAAAAATTAAATACGAGCAAAAAATTTTACTTACGCTGGAACGTGCCAATGTAAATATCGCGATTTATTACAATAATTTATTATTAAAGCGCCTTTAAAAACCTGGTGAATTACGTTGAATAACCCATTGTTTCCAGGAAGATGGATTGAAAGGATTACATCCGGTATAATTCCAAAAAATGGCACGACCTTCAGTTGTAAGTTCATAAGAAAATACAACTTTTAGTTTTGCAACTTTATAAAATCGGATATTTGATTAACGGATAAAAATGGAAAAGTAAAATTATAATAGCTGGAACGATAAATATATCATGAGTTGGATTCACGGAGATGATATTGGCTCATTATAGTATCATTTTTTGTAAACAGATACTTAGTTCGTTTCCTATATACGGCTCGAAATTTGGAATTAAGGAAAATCCGTGTTTTCGATACAATGACAAGGCAGGGAGTTGAATAGTGCCTGTTTCCAGAATCATCGAATGCATACCTGTTTTTTTGGCCCAGGATTCCAGTTCCATCAAAATGGCAGAACTGATTTTTTTACCCCGATGCGCTGGATCTACATACATACGTTTTATTTCTACAGTCTTATGATTGAATTTTTTAAAACATCCACAGCCTGCCGGCACATCGTTGAGATAAGCTATCACGACCGTATTCAGGTTTTCTACAACATTAAATTGATCAAATTCTTCCTGAGAATCGCCGTACATACATGATAATTCATCATCCAGTTTATAAATCAGTTGCCTGAAATGAATAGAATCACTCGTCGTCCTTTCTAATCTGATCTCCTGCATAAACTGACAAGATAGTGATATCCATTCTCATGCTAAAAATCGGATCAAAAACCATTCAGTTTATATTTTAAACCGAGATAAATTTGAATGAACCAACCAGTTACTTATCATTTTATTCCTTCTCATATTCCAGAATGTCACCGGGCTGACAATCCAGCGCTTTGCAAATAGCTTCCAAGGTGCTAAAACGAATGGCTTTGGCTTTACCCGTCTTTAAGATTGAAAGATTTGATAGAGTCAAATCTACTTTTTCGGATAATTCCGTTAGAGAAATCTTTCTCTTTGCCATCATGACGTCCAGGTTTACAATAATTCTCATAGCTTATATGGTCAGGTCGTTTTCAGATTTTATATGGATCGCATTTTGTAGTATTTTTTCAAAGATCGTTGCTGCAGTGGCAATTACCAGACAAATGATCGTCGCCGCCAAACATAGAGCCAGAATCCGCGCTCTAGTAGTGCTCCGCCAAAACTGAGCTGGTGCGCTTTCATTGCCCGCTAACGCAAAAGTGAGCGTCGTGGGCGGCTTTTCGCGCAGATCCGCTCGACTGACAGGCTGGGCCAACTAACTATCCTAAGATGGCTCCTGCCAGTACGAACACGGCCATGAAACTAACGATGAAGGTTGGCCACGTTGCCCCTGATACGGTGCAATTGATTAAGCCTGAGACGGTGCAACCAAAAATTATGTACATAAAGGTTTGCGATTTACTCGGAGTCTCCTTTGATGCGAAGAAAATTAGGTAAGCTGGCACGAGCGCACCGACAATAACT
>CALMKY010000690.1 GCA_937867195.1 uncultured Saprospiraceae bacterium
ATGTCTTTATTGCTTACGATAAACCATTGTAATTTTTCAGAATCAATGAGGTCATTCGTGAGAGATTGAACTTCTTCCAATGTCAACCCTCTTACTTTATCTGAATAGGTAGCCCAATAATTTTTAGGTAATTCATATTTCAATAAATTGGTCAAAGATCCTGAAACCGCAGCATTGGTTTCCCAGATTCCGGGTAATGACATGACCTGGTTGTTGTTTGTTTTTTCAAATTCATCCGGAGCAATGGGTTTGTTATGTTTAATCATATCAAACTCTTTAATAATTTCCTCCATGGATTCCCGCGTTTTATCTATCTGCACCTGGGTAAATGTAATAAATGGCCGATGACCTTTGGCATCTCGAATAAAGGTCCCGGCACCATACGTCCAATGTTTGTCTTCTCTGAGATTGAGGTTGATTCTGGAAGTAAAATCCCCGCCAAGTATATTGATGAGTGGCTCTTTTGCTATTTCATCGACCGCGCCATAGGGAGGAATCACATACCCGGCGATGATGACCGATTGATTCACTTCCGGTTTGTGTAATAGATAGATGGTCTTTTTATTGATCTGCTCCACTTCAGGTAACTGAACTTCATTTGTATGAGATCCATTCCAGGGGGCAAGTAAATTTTCTAATTTTGATTTTAGCGTCATCAGGTCTAAATCTCCCACTGCACTGATCAAGGCATTTTTAGGGTGAATCCATTGATCGTAAAATTCTTTTATATCTTCTAAAGTGATTTCAACCAAGGAAGATTCATTCCCTGAGCCGGAAAGAGGCAGGCTATAAGGATGTTGATCACCAAATAAAAACTTAGGCATAACCCGCAATGCCATTTGGGCAGGATTCATCTTCTCCCGCTGTATTCCGGCAAGCTGTAATCCTTTGATTCTTTCAAAATCTGCTGCAGGAAAGGAGGGATGCAATAATATCTCTGCAAATAATTCTAAGCTTTGATCCAAAGAAGGCTTTAGGCATTCTAAAATAAGATAGCATTTATCTAAATCGGCAACCGATCTGATCGATGCCCCGAGCAAAGCTAGTCTTTCCGAAATCTGCAAAGCATTTAGATGGATCGTCCCTTCATCCAGCATGTTCATTGCAATGGAGGCCAAACCGGGTTTACCTGCTAAATGATCGGAAGCATAACCACCATTCATCATCAACGAGATGATGACAGTAGGTGATTCCTTTCTATGTGCAAGATACAATTCCAAACCATTGTTCAGTATTGTTTGGCTGATGGCAGGAAAGGCGGATGGTGGTGTTTCATTCAATGAAGGCATGATTTTTCGATCTGCGAGGACTTCACTGGTGCTGTAGGATGGAAATGGTTTTGCTATAATGGTATGCGATCCGGTTTTAAGCCATGTATTGGCCACAGATTTTAAATCATGGGCATTGGCTTTTTCAATAAAGTCATTATACGTCTTATAGAATTCAGGATTGTTGCCGAAGATTTCACTTTCAGCAAGTACATCGGATTTGCCACCGAAACCTCCTATCCGTTCTATCCCTTTTATAAAGGATGAGAAATATTGGGACTTAACCCTTATTAATTCATTTTCTGTAGGCCCGTTTTCAATAAATTCATTGAGTATTGAATGGATTTTGTTTTCAACTTCTTCAATACTCACACCATTCTTGATTTTACATTCTATCAAAAAATTGCCGCAAATCTCCCGTGAATAATTATATGCCGTGATCGAATTGGCCAGTTGATTCTCATAGATCAATGCTTTGTAGAGGCGAGAGTTTTTATCAGATCCGAGCATCGGGGCAATTAAATCAAAAAATGCAGCTTCCCGTGTACCCCATTGAGGAATATTCCAAGCGATGGTGATTTTCGATTCAGGTACATGATCTTCATATTCCTGGCGGGTGTCGCTCATCCTGATCGGAATGTTGATTTCATGCCGGGAAATGGTGGGTCCGCTTGGAATATGACCAAAGTATTTTTTGACTCGTTGATAAGCATCGTCCGCATGAATCGCACCTGCGATGACCACGATGGCATTCGCTGCACCATAATATTTTTTAAACCAATCATGAACATCCTGTACAGTAGCACCTTCTACATCCTTTTCACTACCGATCACTGACCATGAGTACGGATGACCTTTCGGAAACATAGATTCATTAAATAAATCATCCTCCTTGGAATACGGCTGACTGTCTCCTTGTTTTTTTTCATTGAGTACGACTCCTCTTTGTTCGTCCAGCTTTCCCTGATCGATGGCTCCTGTAAGATGCCCCATGCGATCCGATTCCAGCCAAAGCACTTGATCCAAGGCACCCACCGGTACATTTTGGAAATAATTGGTGCGATCGTTATTGGTGGTTCCATTTAAATCAGTGGCTCCAATAGCTTCCAAAGCCTGAAAATAATCCGTATTGAAATTTTCAGAACCATTAAACATCAAATGTTCAAAAAGGTGAGCAAAACCACTTTTGCCTTCAGGCTCGTTTTTAGATCCTACATGATACCATACGTTGACAGCTGCGATAGGAGCTTTAAAGTCCTCGTGTACGATTAATTTTAATCCATTGGAGAGAACATATTTTTTAAACGGTATATCGACGTCACCGGATTTAAAGACCAGGGTGTTGGATTTAGTTTGAGTCATTACGAGTTTTTAATTTTGATCTGCAAAAGTAGGCCAATTGTGACAAAAATCACGATTAGAATGGACTCATAACCAGTAACTTTGCTTTACTTATTATGTCAAGAATTTTAGCCAAACTCAAAGCAATATTTACCAATAAATGCCCCCGATGCGAAAAGGGTAATATGTTTACTCATGGAGCTTTCGATTTTAAGCATTTTATTGATATGCCGAAGACATGCAGTCACTGTGGACTCAATTTTATTCCTGAACCCGGTTTTTATATGGGTAGCATGTTTATTTCCTACGCTCTTTTCGCATGGGGTATGTTATCATTGGTAGGATTATTTTTGCTGGTCATGCATCTGGATGTAAATCTATCCATTTTCCTCGCAATCGCCTTAGCAGGTATAAGCTTTACATATGTGAATAGACTTTCCAGAACGATCGCTTTGCACATGGCTAAAAAATACCAGGGCAAATAGCAGTAGTTTCTGATCGGGATCGCTGCCGAAGGTGAGCGGCAACTTATGGATGCTTTCTTACAAAATATCTTTTCTGTAATTCATCAAAGACTTTTGGCCTGACGCTATCGGCCTCATTCCAGGAATCGATGGGTCTAAAATCCATCAATAAACTATCGTTTCCAATTTTTGAATAAATACCGGTCAGGATTCTTCCTTTTAAAATTCCACGATCAAAAGCATAAAGGTCTATATAATAAGGGGATCTAGTCTCATCAGTTTTATAATGCGTAAAGATGGTATCTGGCACGATTCCATCATCAAAAAGTACCCAATGCATGACACTGTCATTTATAAAAATCATTTCCTGGGTTGAATTGACCATCCTCCAGGCATCTTGTAAAAAAGGCTTGGTGTTTGATCGACAACCCATAAAAATAATTAGAATAGAACCAAGTAAAATGTTAGAGCAAATCCGCGTCATTGATTAAGGAGTGGTGAAGGTATGAAGAAAATGAATACTCCCCGTTATAAAGAGAAAAAACAAAATCTTGAAAATGAACACTTACCCTAATCTTTATCAACTGATCTTTTTAGCATTAGCACAAGTTTGGGAATCCGCTATTTCAAAAAAAGCATCTAAATCTTTATCCAGGGACGTTTAAAACCCTACTTCACCGCGAAGGATATTGAAAATAATAAACTAATTCAATAGTTCATAGATCCCGGCAATTCCTTGTCCACCTCCTACACAGGCCGTCACCATACCATATTTTAGATTTCGTCTTCTGAGTTCACTAAAGAGTTGGGTGCTGAGTTTTGCACCGGTACAACCCAGAGGATGACCCAGGGCGATGGCTCCTCCATTGACATTGACGATATCAGGATTGAGTTTTGCTTCCTGGATTACTGCCAGTGCTTGTGCTGCAAATGCTTCATTGAGCTCGATGAGTTGAATATCGTTGAGAGACATATTTGCTCTCTTCAGAGCTTTAGGGATTGCGGCACAAGGCCCGATCCCCATGATGATAGGCTCTACACCAGCCACATCACAGGATACCAGTTTTGCTATTGGTTTTAAACCTAGTGCATTCATTCGATCTTCACTCATGACCATTACGAATGCTGCGCCATCTGATGTTTGCGAAGAATTGCCTGCTGTAATGGTACCATTGGCCGCGAAGACTGCGGGTAATTTAGCAAGTGCTTCGACGGATGTATCTTTTCTCACACCTTCATCCGTATCGATGATGGTGGCTTTTTCTACCCGTTTGTCGTTGACAACCGTGACATCGGTTACCTTGACGGGAATGATCTGATCTTTAAAATATCCCTGCTCAATGGCATGCGCGGCTTTTTGGTGTGAATTAAAAGCAAATTCATCTTGAGCCTGACGATGGATATTAAATTTTTTAGAAACCGCTTCCGCCGTTAATCCCATTCCAACCACGTAATCGGGCGTATCGACTGCCACTTTATAACTGGGTGCAAGTTTAAGGCCTGTGATCGGTATCATGCTCATGCTTTCAGTACCACCGGCAATCACAATATCAGCCATGCCACTTCTTATCTTAGCAGTAGCAATTGCAATGGATTCGAGACCTGAAGCGCAATAGCGGTTGATTGTAAAACCGGGAACATCTTTACCTAATGCCCGGACAGAGATTTGCCTTCCTATTTGTAATCCTTGTTCGCCTTCAGGGTTCGCACATCCCACAATGACATCGTTGACTTCTTTAGGATCCACGCCCGGAACCGTCTTCATCAATTCTGTAATGATATCGACTGCTAAATCATCTGATCTATAAAATCTAAAACCTCCTCGTCCAGCTTTGCCTACGGCACTTCTTTTAGCGGCCACGATATATGCTTCTCTCATGAAATTCTCTTTTATAATATTATTGAATACAACAAATTTAATTGCGCAATGGTTTATTGTTCTCAAGCATGTATTGGATTCTTTCTAACGTCTTTTGTTCTCCGCACAAACTTAAGAAAGCTTCCCGTTCTACATCCAATAGATAGCGTTCACTTACTTTTTGCGGGCCACTAAGGTCACCACCACAAAGTACATAAGCAGCTTTTTGTGCAATCTTGATATCATGATCGGTGGCATAATTCCCTAGTTTTAGACTGTGTGCAGCAATATACAATGCAGCCAGACCGGATTTGCCCAAAACAAAGACATCTTCCCGCATGACCGGCATCACATAGTTTGGAGCTAGTTCCATTACTTTTTTCTTCGCTTCACTGATGTTTCGATCTTGATTTAATACGACAGAATCCTTCTTTTTTAACAAATATCCCAGACCAAATGCTTCTTCCGCTGAGGTGGCCACTGCTGCCGTTGCAATTGTTTTGAATTTTTCTAGCAGGGTAGGGATCATGACATCGCCTTCGAAAAAAGAATCTGAAGCACGTACTGCAAATTCCTTCGTCCCCCCTCCACCGGGAATTAATCCTACTCCGGCTTCGACCAAACCAATGTAAGATTCAGCCGAACAGATAGCCGCATCACAATGCATCATGGTCTCACATCCGCCTCCAAATACATAGCCTTGGGTGGTCAGCACTACAGGCACTTTGGAATACCTGCATCGCATGACTGTATCCTGAAATGTCTTTACCATGAGATTGAGTTCGTCCCATTCTTGTTGATAAGCACTCATAGCGATCATCATGAGATTGGCACCTACGCTGAAGTTTTTCCCGTGATTACCAATGACAAGTCCTTGCCAATTACCGCTTTCTGCTTCGTCAAGGCTCATTTGCAAACCTTTGATGACGCCTTCACCCAGGGTATTGGCTTTGCTCCTGAATTCAAAGCAAAGCACTCCATCACCCAGATCATGTAAAGCCGAATCGGCATTTTGCAAAACCGGCTTCGGGTTGGGTAATGCAAATAAATTAATGATGTTTTCTCTCCCGGGGATAGATTCGAATTGTTTGGATAATGGATTGTATACTTTCAATCCATTATCCTTTTTATAAAAACTAGGATTTCCGCCGGAGACAAATTCTTTTACCCATGCGGCTACAGGATATCCATTATTTTCGGCTAGTTCGATTCCTTTGTCAATACCCAATAAATCCCAATATTCAAATGGACCCAGGTCCCATGCAAAGCCTGCTTTCATAGCATCATCGATGGAATAAATATTGTCACTGATTTCGGGTATTCGGTTGGAAACATAAGCAAATAAACCCGCGAGTGATTGAATGATTAACTGAGCCCCCGCATCTTCCATTTTTATAATGGCTTTTAGCCTTGGACCCAGTTCATCTGATTGCTTCGATACTCCGAGGCTTGCCAGGTTGACTTTGGGCGATGATTCATATGTATTGTTATTTAAATTAAGTGCCAGGATTATATTTTTACCGGAAGCATCTTTTTGATCAGATTTTACATAGAATCCTTTATTTGTTTTATTACCCAGGAATTTATTTTCAACTAAATAACTTAGATATTCGGGCATCTCGATATCCTTCATTTGTTCATCCTGGGGGCAATTTTGCCTGATGCCTTCGATCACCTTCACGGCCGTATCGAGTCCAACCAAATCCGATAGTCGAAATGTCCCGGTGCCGGGTCGACCCATCGCCGGTCCTGTGAGTTTATCAACTGTCGCTATATCAAGTCCCAGCTTCGTTGTCAATTGATAGATCTTGGACATGGCATATACTCCGATCCTATTGGCTATAAATGCAGGCGTATCTTTGCACAATACGGTTCTTTTCCCGAGGTGCACATCACCAAATAACATGAAAAAGTCTATAATCTCCTTTTTGGTCGAAGGAGTAGGAATGATTTCAAGTAACTTTAAATATCTCGGGGGATTGAAAAAATGAGTACCTAAAAAATGTGCTTTGAAATCATCACTTCTTCCATGAGCCATCATGTGTATCGGTATACCAGATGTATTGCTGCTAATGAGGGTCCCGGGTCTGCGGTATTTTTCTACCTTTTCAAATAATGCTATTTTAAGATCCAGTCTTTCGATAATCACTTCGATGATCCAATCCACTCCGGCTATCAAATTCAAATCATCTTCAAGGTTTCCTGTTTTGATCCTGGAGATATAATCTTTGTGAAAAAGAGGAGCAGGCTTAGCTTTAACAGCCGCCGCCAAGGCGGAATCTGCAATTTTATTTCTGACTTTTTTATTTGATTTGTCCGCTTCATTAAGATCTGGTGGCAGAATATCTAACATGATGACCTGGTAGCCGCAGTTTGCCAGATGACAGGCAATACCACTACCCATAACTCCAGACCCCAATACAGCCACTTTACTGATTCTATACATAGGATGATATGATTTGACTCAAAGTTAATAATAATGTTTAACAGAGAAAGATTTGATTGGATGAATCCTGATCAAAAGAAAAAAGCCGATTTGAATCAATCAAACCGGCTCTGAAAATTTATTTAGAGTAAGCTTATGACGAAATTATGCGTTTCCGAATTTTTTAATCAACCATAAAACAAATGAAACTGTTCCAAATAAGTACGCAAGGGTTGCCAGCAACCAGAAAAAACCAAATCCACCAGTTACAGTTGCAGAAGCCAATAAAGAAAGTACAATACCTGCACCCCAGCCAAAAACAGCAAACCATAACCATTTATTAACCGGATCTTTAAAATCGACGCCATTTTTAGCATAATTTTTAGCCATCATTTTTTGCATCATTGCAGCACGTTTTTGCGCTTTTGCCTGTTGCTTTTCAGCTTTGGCAATTGCTTTAGCTTCTGATTTAGTAAGTGTGCGTGAAGTAAGGGTATTGATTTGCTGTTCAGTACCATTACCAGGAACTAAATTCTTTACCGTGTTGATAGCATACGTTGATTGGCTCAAAAGAGCAAATGAAAAAATGGCTGCTAGAATCTTGGCTTTCATGTTTTTTGTTTTAAAGTTTCTGACACGAATATAAAAACTTTCTAATTACTAAATGTTAATTTTTTAACCAATTTATTGCTAAAATGATGCCAATCAGCCAGGATGCCAGGTAAAACAATCCTCCCACTGGTGTAATGGGTCCAACTATTGGTGCAATATGAATACTGGATCGCACGGATAGACAATATAATGAGCCTGCAAATAATACATTTCCTATCAATGAACATCGCACAGCCCATTTGACAAGATTTATTTTATTATGATTCCATACCAGCAGACCTAAAGCCAGTAACGTATGATAAAAATGATATCGATTACCTGTTTGAAAACTCGCATATCCGGCATCATCCATATAGGGTCTGAGTCCGTGTGCACCAAATGCGCCAATGGCTACTGCCAGCGCACCTGAGATAAAAATCCAGATCAATAATTTTCTATTTTCCATGCGATAGGCGTTTTATTTTGTAATTTAAGTAATTCATTCGTTTTCGAAAAATGCTTGCAACCGAAAAATGCTCCTCCCGCCAAAGGTGAAGGGTGCGCGGCTTCTAAAATATAGTGTTCCTGACCGTTGATCAGTTCTTTTTTATTGCGTGCAAAATTTCCCCACAATAAAAAAACGATACCTTTTTTATACGTTGAGATGGTTTGAATTACCGCATCGGTAAATTCCTGCCAACCGGATTTGCTATGCGATCCGGCATTACCCTTTTCTACTGTGAGCATTGCATTGAGTAAAAATACTCCCTGACGGGCCCAGGAGCTGAGATCACCATGATTGGGTGGGTCGATATCTAAATCGGACTTAAGCTCTTTAAATATATTCTTCAGCGATGCAGGCTGGTCGATACCCTTCGGCACTGAAAAACTTAAACCCATCGCTTGACCCGGCCCATGATAAGGATCCTGGCCTAAAATCACTACTTTGACCTGATCAAAAGGACATTGCTCAAAGGCATTAAAGATCAAAGCACCTGGTGGATAAATCGTCTTTCCATGTTGTTTTTCTTTTTTGATGTATTCAATAAGGGTTTGAAAATAAGGTTTATCAAACTCTGATTGAAGAACAGTCTTCCACGATGATTCGATCTTCACATCTGCTGGCATAGAAAGAAGCGCAAGATAAAGTAGATATGGATTTAATGTT
>CALMKY010000691.1 GCA_937867195.1 uncultured Saprospiraceae bacterium
ACCTTTTTAACATTGCATTCCACCCAAGCCCTTAACTTTGCCATATGAAAAAACCGCTGATTTTGGTCACAAACGACGACGGAATCGTAGCGCCGGGTATCCGGGCATTGGTGGAAGTTGCCTCTACCATCGGAGAAGTCGTCGTCGTAGCTCCTGACAGTCCTCAATCAGGCCAGGGCCACGCCATTACGATCGAACAACCGGTACGCCTCAATGCAGTCAAATCATTTAATCAAATCGAAGCTTATGAATGCTCAGGCACTCCGGTAGACTGTGTAAAGATTGCTAAAAATATAATCCTCAAAAACCGCACGATAGATCTCTGTTTGTCGGGAATCAATCACGGCTCCAACAGTTCGATCAATATTATTTACTCTGGTACTATGAGTGCAGCGATGGAAGCATCGATCGAAGGAATCGATTCGATTGGTTTTTCATTGCTCGATTATTCTTTTGATGCAGACTTTACAGCTGCAGAACATTATATCCGGTCGATTGTTCGTCAAACATTGCACCATGGGCTAAAAGAAACGAGTCTGCTCAATGTAAATATTCCTAAATTGTCCAGGCATGACCTTAAAGGGATCAAGGTATGCAGACAGGCAGAAGGAAGGTATATTGAAGAGTTTGTAGAAGGAACCGATCCACGAGGACAAAAATATTATTGGCTCAGTGGCCAATTTGTATCAGAGGATCATGCAGAAGATACGGATGAATGGGCACTGAAGAACGGATACATCTCAATTGTCCCTTCAGGTCATAATCTTACAAGACATCAGGCGATCGTGCCATTAAAATTCTTAGAGCATGCATAATATTTTAATCAAAATTTTCAGGTATGATAAATGGGTCAATGGTATCATCGCAGGATTTTTTATTCCGATTGTATTGTTCGCCGCTCTGTTGTATCTATTGCAAGGCCTCGGACTGGGTCATATGGATGATCAATCGATCCATATTCTCAGACCCCGTACGCTGGCTTTACTTGCCTTGTGTATAAATTTATTATCGATGAATGGCTTCAAAACACTCAGATGGAATAACAGTATGAGAGGATTGGTGATTTCTACTTTTATTTTGGTGGTAACATGGGTCGTACAATATGGTCGCGAAATTTTTTAAAATAAACCAATCATTATTTTGAAGTATTACATCCTGGCGGGGGAAGCATCCGGTGATTTACATGGATCTCATCTGATCAAAGCATTAAAACAAAACGATGCCCGGGCCATTCTCTATGCCTGGGGTGGTGATAAAATGCAGTCCGCAGGAGCGCTGATCAGAAAGCATTATCGCGAATTGGCGTTTATGGGATTTATTGAAGTAATTCAAAATATAGGGACTATTCTGAAAAACTTTAATTATTGCAAGAAAGATATAGCAGAATTTAAACCAGATGCTTTGATTCTCATCGATTATCCCGGATTTAATCTGCGCATGGCATCCTGGGCAAAGAAAAATGGATACAAAGTATTTTATTATATCTCTCCCCAAGTATGGGCCTGGAAGGCAGATCGCGTAAAAATCATCCGGTCCTCCGTGGATAAAATGTATACAATCCTTCCATTTGAAAACGAATGGTATTCAAAATATAAAGTGTATCCCAAATTCGTAGGTCACCCATTGCTGGAAGAATTAAAATCTTTTGTGCCGGATGCTTCTTTAAAAAATAAATATGCCAATAAGAAAATAATTGCCTTACTGCCAGGCAGCCGCAAACAGGAGATTTCTAAAATGCTACCAGTTTACCTGCAAGCTGTAAAATCATTTCAGGATTATACACCGGTCATTGCAGCAGCTCCTTCACAATCGATCGGATTTTATCAGTCCATTATCAAAGAAATGGATATAGACATTGTTCAAAATAAAACATATGAAATTCTCTCCATTGCTTCGTTGGCTTGGGTGAGTTCGGGTACCGCTACGTTGGAGACAGCTTTATTCAATGTACCACAGGTCGTATGTTATAAAGGCAATTCTCTCTCATATTACATTGCAAGGAGGCTTGTCAACGTTCAATACATATCCCTGGTCAATTTAATATTGGAGCGGCCTGTCATTCCAGAATTAATCCAATTTGGTTTTACAGCAGAAACACTGATCAAGACAACACAAGAATTAAACCTGAACCAAATCAAAGAGGATTATTCCAGGCTCTACCATCTGTTGTTACCGGATAATGCTTCGGAGCAAGTGGCTCATTCAATAATAAACGAAATACAATAGACCGTATTTGAACGAATTGGATGTATCAAAATTTCAAATGACGAACCGTCTGTGCGTTATTGATCAATTGCTTAAGTGAGTCTATTCCTATTCTGAGATGAGTCTCTAAATAATCTTTGGTTACTTTTTTATCACCTTCTTCAGTCTTTACACCTTCCGGAATCATAGGCACATCAGAGACTAATAATAAAGCACCGGCAGGTATTTGATTTTTAAAGGCAGTAGTAAAGATAGTAGCCGTCTCCATATCGATGCCCATACACCTGAGTTTCACCAGATATTCTTTAAATTGATCATCGTATTCCCATACCCGGCGATTGGTCGTGTACACAGTACCAGACCAATAATCCCTGGAGTATTCACGGATCGTAGTGGATATCGCCTTTTGTAAGGCAAAAGCCGGTAATGCCGGCACTTCAGGAGGAAAATAATCATTACTGGTTCCTTCTCCCCGGATGGCGGCAATC
>CALMKY010000692.1 GCA_937867195.1 uncultured Saprospiraceae bacterium
TTTGATGGGTAATAATGCACTTAGTTCCGAAAACTTTGTCAATGCAGTAAAACAACGATTCCCTGCGGTTGCTGACGAGCTCATCGCACAATACCCACACAGTAATGAATCAGAAATCATGATGTCTGCGACTGAAATAGCTTCTAATTCATTTATAGGTTACAGCACCTGGAAATGGCTTGATCTTCATTTAAAAAACAGTGATCAGCCGGTCTATCGATATTATTATTCAAAATTGAGAGCTCCTTTAGCTGGTACGACTGTAGATCCAAATGCAAAACCGGCGATCGGTGCTCCTCATGCATGTGAGATAGAATATTGCATGGGAAACCTGGACCTTGTCAAAATGTGGGCTTTTACTCCGGATGATCATAAGGTGTCCAATACTATGTCGGCTTATTTTGCCAATTTTATCAAGACTTTTAATCCCAATGGAGACAAACTACCGGAATGGAAATCCATGCGTACAAATGACGGATCAACTCCGGTGATGCAGATCGATGTGGAATCGAAATCTTTTAATGCTATGCACGATGATCGCACCAGGCTATTGGATAAAGTATTTGCTAAAAAATCTTAGTCCGATTTTTATTTAAGACTTGATCTTATCCGCTTTCAATTTTTCATCAAAAGCACGTTGCAACTCAGACAATTTATTAGCAAATCCATTTGCGTCATTAAAAACTGACGGGTTATAAGGTTGACCTGATTTATATTTTTCATGTAAATCAAATTGGCCGGCATGAGAAGCGAGCCAGATATCGAAATGAATGTTTTTCAAACCTGTCAGCGTGTAGGCATAATCCTTTTCAATGGAAGGATAGTCCGTAATAGATGAAAATTTTCTATCGGTTACAATACTGGGCATATTGGCTATTAATACACTATACTTCTTCAGACCATCTTGTACATTCAATAAATAGCTACAAGATCCTTTGGTGTGTCCCGGGTGATGCAGCAATGTCAGACTCATATCGCCCAAAATGATTTTATTACTATCCTGTAACAGCTGGTCTGGATTTACCGGCTCAAATGTGGCACCATATTTACTCATTTCATAATCAGACTTGCCTCCATCTTTCAATACTTGTGCATCAGCGGCATCAACCAGGAGCCTTGCATGGGTATTCCTTTTAATATACGCCATGGCGCCTACATGATCGTAATGGGCTTGGGTTGTGAGCAAAATCTTAATATCTTTCAATTTAAGTCCCAGTGATTCGATATTGTGCTTTATTTCAGGGCCTGAAGACTGTACTCCTGTATTGATCAGAATATTTCCTTTGGAGGTGGCAATCAAATAACAACCGAGGTCATAGGTACCTACATAATACAGGTTGCCAACGATTCTGAATGGATCCATATGCTTAGTCCACTCTGCTACCTGCCTGGGCTCTTTTATTTGTTGACCTAATAATAAAAATTTGGAAACAAAAAAATAAAAGAACAGCAATTTGAATCTTAAAAAAACCATGACTGATTTTAGAATGTTGTTTGAACAATGCGTGGTGCAGGTATTTTCCAAAGATATTAGTAATCTTGCAAATCAAAATTTCTAAAATCCGTTTGATCTAAATGATAAAAATCCCGTACGCATGTATTATTCTGTTACATACTGGCCTCCTGGTCAGTCAGGTTAATTTTAATGATAGTATCCCATCGGTAGTCAAAAATGCATCGGTGGTAAGACTAGCATCTGATTATTTGTTTACCGAAGGACCGGCTTCGGATAAATCCGGTAATGTATTTTTTACTGATCAGCCC
>CALMKY010000693.1 GCA_937867195.1 uncultured Saprospiraceae bacterium
TAATTCCGCATCCTCTTTGGGAATATGTTCTGAAGTTATTTACAACTGTTTAGGAGAAAAAATTTTATTTCCATGGGATGCTAAATGGCAACAATTCATAAAAGACTCCATCGGCAGCAAATTAATATGGCCTAAATAATCAATTCAATACCTCAGGAATCATATTTGGTCAGCTATTTACTGATTTTATAATCTGAACAAAACCATGATGATTTACGTACTTTCATTTCATGGAATTCAATTCACTGCTTAAGACATTTCCCCGATTACAAATTTTCTTGCCTCTGTATTATATTTTATGGGAAGATCATCTTATCTCTCCATTTGAAGATACCAGCGTACAGGCATATATATCCTCTTTGACCTGGCTGGAAAATGATGAACGGATTGTATTGCAATCCTGGCTATTTAAAGAACCTGAAACCTACCCCGGTTTTTTATACTCTGTCAGAGACTGGGTAAGATCCAGGTTGAAAAACATTCCGATTACTGAAAATGCAGGCATTATTAAACTGGGCATATTATCCAGTGACTCGGCAGAAATTAACTCAGAAATCGCAGATCAATTACTTGATAAACAAGGATTGCTCGGTATGCTGGGTGCCGATAGTATATATCATTTTTTTCCGGAACGTCGCAAATCGCAAACTCAGTCAGCGGGCACACAATATACTTTTGATATTAAGACCATGACCCGATGGCTGGATGGTGATCAGATTACCATTAATCGAGAGCTACGAGATCTCATAGCGAGTGGCGAATTTGATCACCACCAATCGGATGACGTGAATGTGTATCGTGAACATACTTATAAAGCAATGATCTCATTAGCCAATAAAGGTTATGGAGCCATAGCCTATCCGGAAGAGTATGGTGGATGTAGTGACATGGCAGGTTATTTCAGTGTGATGGAAATGATCAGTATGTGTGATCTGAGTATGACGATTAAATTTGGTGTACAGTTTGGTTTGTTTGGGATGTCTGTCATGGCCCTGGGTACTGAAAAGCATCATAAACAGTATCTACAGGATATCGGATTATTAAAATTGGCAGGTTGCTTTGCGATGACGGAAACCAATCATGGCTCGAATGTAAAAGGTATCGAAACAACAGCAACCTATGATCATGCTAAAAGATCCTTTGTCATTCACACGCCCCATCCAAAGGCACAAAAAGAATATATAGGTAATGCTGCTGTTCATGGACAGATGGCCACGGTGTTTGCTAAACTTATCATTGATCAAAAGGATTATGGAGTCTGTGCGATTCTCGTCCCGATCAGAAATAAAAAAAATGAAATCATGCCTGGCGTGCATATTGAAGATTGTGGTCGTAAAATGGGGCTCAATGGAGTGGATAATGGTAAGCTCAGGTTTGACCGGGTGCTGGTTCCTTATGAAAATCTCCTGGATCGGTTTATTTCAATCGACCAGGAAGGTAAGTTTCTATCACCGATATCGTCTGATTCTAAAAGATTCTTTACCATGCTGGGTACTTTGGTAGGAGGTCGAATCGGCGTACCAAGATCTGCATTGACGGCCATGAAAGTAGGATTGACGATTGCTATTCAATATGCCGATCAGAGAAAACAATTTGGTCCCGAAGGAAAAAGCGAAATACCCATCCTCAACTACAGGATACACCAGCGAAGACTCATACCATATATAGCCAAGTCTTATGCTTGTCATACAGCGCTTCGTTATATTACGCATCGATTTCTTATTAAATCGGATAAAGATGCCCAGGAAATAGAAGCATTGGCCGCCGGCATCAAAGCTTATACTACCTGGACGACCACCCAGGCATTGCAGGAATGCCGTGAAGCATGCGGTGGAAAAGGATATCTAAGTGAAAATCGCATCGGTGATCTAAAAAATGATAGTGAGATCTATACCACATTTGAGGGGGATAATACTGTACTGATGCAATTGGTAGCCAAATCACGACTTACAGAGTTTAAACAATCTTTCAATCAATCAGGAGTATCGGGAGTAATAAATTATCTTGCTGCACAAGCAATTGCCTCGATCTCTCAAATGAATCCGGTCGCCATTCGCAATACAGACGAAAAACATTTATTGGACCCGGAGTTTCATCTCAATGCATTTAAATATCATGAACAATCCTTATTGTCATCTGTAGCCAAAAGATTAAAAAAATTACTGGGAGAGGGCATGGATAGTTTTGATGCATTCAATGTCTGTCAGCACCATTTAATAGAGATGGCACATGCCTATACTGAACGGGTCATCCTGGAACAGTTTATTAAATCCATCATTGAAATAAAAGATACGGCTTGTAAAAAAGCATTGTTTCGCGTAGCGGCTCTCTTCGCATTGCATACGATTGAAGAAGACCGGGCCTGGTATTTAGAATCCGGTTATATGGAAAGTAGCAAGACCAAGGCCATACGCAAATTGGTAAATCAGATTTGTTGGGATATGCGCAGCGATGCAATACCGTTGGTAGAATCCTTTGCTATACCCGGAAATTGCCTGGGAAAAATAAATCAATAATCAAAGATTAAAGTCATCACATAGATCCCAATCATGTATTAATTCCTGTATTTTCCTAAAACAGGCCTTCCGGGAAATGCACCTTTAACCGATGTACCTTCTTTTACCACGAATACACCATTCACCAGTACATATTTTATTCCTTCAGAAAATCTCAAACCTGTAAAATCAGCTTTATCAATAATAGTATTGGGATCAAAGATGGTGATGTCGGCATCGGCTCCTACCTGAATTCGTCCTTTCAGTTTCATAGAGGGCGCTATGTTTTCCAATCTTCTTGCGGGCAGGATGGTCATCTTTCTTAGAGCCTCCGTAAGAGAAATAAGCTTTTCTTCTCTTACATATTTACCCAGTACTCTGGAAAATGTACCGGCCGTACGTGGATGGGCTTTGGGTGCGTACGGCATGCCATCAGATCCAATAGAGGTTACAGGACTTTGTATACCTTTGGCGATCCACTCAGGTTTCATCATATGCATGATCACAACACCTCCTTGTTTGCGGTATGTATTAAATGTTTCTTCAGTGAGTCGTTCACCGGTCGCTTCCCATTGTATATCGCTATAGGTCATTCCCAATTTTTCTTTCCACCCATCATCGAAAATCGCGGATTCCAAAGAAGTAGATGCAGCAGTATAAGGATATACTTCTGTCGTGATATCCAGGCCATGTTTTTGTGCGTCACTCACCATATCCAAAGTAACCTGGATATCAGCAAGAGAAAGACTATTGGCATGGACGATGTGCAGGGAAGCACCGCTGGCCGCAGCGTTGGCAATAGCTTCCTGAATTCCGGGCATACCAAAACCGCGGGTATGAGAGAATACCGGTACTTTTTTTTCCGCTGCATATTGATACACTTTAAATATTTCGCCCGGTTTAGCACCCGGATAATACCCGACCGGTACACCAATTCCCAATGCGCCGGACGCAAGCTCCTGGTCAAAATATTGTGGTAACCTTTTTATATCATCATCTGTAAGAGATTGATAATTTGCTTTAGCCATATTGATACCCAATATGCTAAGTCGTTTACTTCCAAATCCATCCTCTCCAATGATTTTCTTGGCTTCATCAAAATAATGTTGGTAGCTCTCCATGGCGAGAGCCCGTAATTCAGCGTGCGGTATGGTAGCACCGTAATTGACAATTGTTTTATTTCTTTTGGATTCGATCCAATCCCGTATGAATAAAACTCCACTTTCGAGTTCTAACGCCGTGGTCACACCATCATGAGCCTGGTATTCGTGTGCTTCATTGGTCATTCCATGCACATGAAGATCTATAAAACCGGGAGCTACGACCAATCCGGTAACATCCAGTATTTGCTTACCCTGTAAAGCATTGGAAGAGATCTCCATAATCCTATCGGAGGAAATCCCCACATTGCGAATCGCATCCAGTCCGTTCTCGGGATCGATGACACGACCATTCCGTAAGACGATATCATATACCTGGCTTTGACCGGAATGAATTAAACAAAATAAAAAACTGATCTTTAAAAGCAATCTTTTCATTGTATGAATATAAAACTATCTTTATAATAGTTAGTACATTATATAAGCTAAAAGTCAAAAAAGGGTAAACTATGAATTGCTCCTGCGATCATCGCATTGATTTTATTCTGAACGTATACTCTACTTTATCAGCTGCATTCGGAGGAGTGATCACCATTTTATAAAAATAATATGGCCTGCTGACATCTAGGGGCACAAAATCCGGAAAATATGTATTGAAGGCATGTGGAGTTTCTGCATCATTCCATTGATCGGTTTTCATCAACGAATATTTATTAAAATCTACACTGCCAAACCATTCTACTTTGGCAGGATAAAAATTATCTTTTTTATCGATGACAATGTACCGGGTGGTACAAGCGGGAAAGTCACAAAATGAAGGTGCCTGCGTTGACTCACCGGCCAATATCGCAATATGGGTATTGGGGACAGCACTCAACGGATGTTGGATGTGTATGGTTCTAAATTGTGGTATGGATGTCTGAACAAAACTGTTTTGTTTATCCATGTTCAAGTCTGATGTATGACACGCAAAGCAAAATAAAGCGGCAGATATAAATAAAAAGGGTTTCATAATAATTTAATTCGCACAGGACTAAATTAGTAAATGGAATTATAACAGTTTAAAAATTTTCAAAACCACTCAATTTCAAATTATAACTAAACCGCCCTTAACCATATGACCATACAAGTGTACCCTCGTTTAGCCTAAAAATTCCCAAGCACTTTTATATTCTCCATGTTTTTCCACATAGTCAAGGTATCCTGAGTAAAAATCATCATGACCGATCGTCGCACTATCTCCTATAACGAATAGTTTTTCTTTCGCGCGAGTGATGGCGACATTCATTCTCCGATAATCTTTTAAAAACCCGATTTCTCCTACCTCGTTGCTACGAACCAATGAAACAATAAGATTTTGCATCTCTTGTCCCTGGAAACTGTCAACTGTACTGATCCGCATGGATGAAGGCAATATCTCTTTTGCAGAAACTACTTGTCCTGCATAGGGTGAAATAAATGCAGTTTGTTTATAATCCAGGGAGTATAATTCAATTAATTGTTTTGCAATATCCAGTTCTCCTGTGTTTTGTAAGCTGATTCCGTCCGAACCATGTGTTTCATTCATTCCGGCTCCGGCAGTATCGACAAATGTAATGTGAACACCATCGTCGATCAAATGGCTCGCCGTTTTCAGCAAAGATTCGTAAAAATATTGACTGCTGTATCCTGCGATGGAGGGTCTCATTCGATATTGGGTATCGAGCAAATGGATTGGTGGCCTGGACCGTATGGCTACTTCCAGAATGGACTGATTCAGTCCCTGTTGCATGGCTTCATAACTCAAGACCGTCGGAGGTAATTGGTAATGATCTCCGGCCAAAATGTATTTGTCAGCTAATGGAAAGACACACCATGCAAGTGGTTCGATGCATTGCCCGGCTTCATCCATGATCAAGGTCTGGTAGGTATGGTGTGGAAGTTTGGCATCCCAAAGACCGATCGGTGTGCCTGCAATCACCTGAGCTTCATCATACAATTTTGATTCGAAGTAATCTTGAAGAGATTTTATTTCATGGCGTATATTTTTTATTTCCTGAAGCAACAGGTTTCGTTGCTCTTTTTCGTCTTTACCATATTTACGATGATATTTATTGGCCATTTTACGAAACTCTTCGATTCTTTTTTTAAGTTCTTTAATGTTTTTTAACTCGGGGCTGTCTTTCATTTTTCCTTCCGAAGTATGAGCGAAGACAGTTTGGTCTACTTTCGTAATATTACCTATTCGCAACAACTGCACGCCGGATAAAATTAAGCCGCGGGAAATGTGGTCGACTGCCGTATTGCTGGGAGCTGTTACGATGAGTTTTTCCCCTTGTTTAATCAGTTGCAAAATACCTTCAATCAATGTGGTCGTTTTACCAGTGCCGGGAGGGCCATGGAGAATGGTTACATCCTGATTATAGGTAATAGCTTGTACAGCATCCTGTTGACTTGAATTGAGATGAGGATGAGTGAATGAAATGGGTTTTTTATATATTGCCGATGGTGTGAAATCAAATTTCCCGTGAAATCTTTCAAACAAAGGATACATTCTTTTATTATTCTCAAGATCAATCAGTACTTTTTTCATGATGGTCGTCGTACGCGTATCCGGTGCAAGTTTTATTCCGACACCGTTTTCATCGATCCAATCAGGATAATCCGGAGCAAAGAGTCTGAATTCGCCTTGTTTTCCATCCAGCGTCATGAGTATTCCTTTAATCGGATCTTCGCCTGGTAAAAAGCATTCGATCGCCGCTCCATCTTTAAATAGATTGGTTTCGATAGGGTAATTTACTTTAAATGAAATCTCGGGATACTCAGCATATCCAAAGCTTTTGCGTATTACTTTAATCGGATGGATGGCAAGACCCTCTGCTTTCAACGCCTTCAGTGAATGGGACGGATCGAGTCGATATCGATTAGCCTGTTCTTGCTCTTCAAGATCAATAGCACGAACTAAACGGGAAATAGTTTGATTCACTTTATTAAATCAATCGGTGATTAAACGGTCATTTACATTATTGTACATTGAGTATCGAAAGCACGAGATTCAATTCATAACCTTTTTGCAGCATATAATCGACCAATTTTTTTTTATTAGCAGGAGTATCGATATAGTCCATCAAGCTTTTTTTTACTTCTATTAATTTTTTCATAGTATCGAGGTATTCGTCCTCGTTGATTTCGTTCATTGCCTTGTTTATACAATATTCAGGAATTGAACGCATCTTAAGTGCTTGTTTGATTTTGATGCGACCCCATTCATTCATTCTGAATTTACCTCTGGCCAAAGACCGGGCATAGCGTTCTTCGTCGAGCAATCCTTCGGAAATCATTTCCGATATGATCTCTTCAAGAGCTTCCCCTCTGAATCCAAGTTTCAACCCCTTGGTGCGTACATCCTGATGACATCTCTCCTGAAAATTACAGAATTGACGCATGAGAGATTTTCCTTCCTCCACGGTGAGGGATACGGCCATATCATTTTTTTAAATAATTTTTCAATACTCCGATCATATCGTGACCTCCGGTGAGGTGGATGGTATGCAGCCCTGCCTGCTTTCCACTTTCTATGTTTTCATAAATATCATCTATAAAAAGAGTTTCATGAGGTTGTATCCCGGCATGCCCGATTACATATTCAAAAGTACTGATATCCGGTTTTCGTCTTTGTATCAAATGAGAATAATAAGCTCTGTCAAACCAATGATTCAATGAATCCTGTCTATAGTGTTTCCTGATAAATTGATTGACCCAGTCCAGGTGAATTGCATTGGTATTGCTAAGCAAATAAATATTGTAACCTTCCGATTTCAATTCTTTCAAATATTCAAGCCTTTGCTCCGGAATATCTATTAACATCGAATTCCAGGCACGAATCACTTGTTGCGCATAAACCTGAGGTTTGGAAATATTAATAATAGAATTAATAAATAATTCATCGGAAATGGCTGCTACTTCATAATCCTGAATAGCCCGTACAAGGACTGCTTGATTTTCATCTTGCCGATCGGGATGTCGCATAAGATTGTTCAATTGGTCCGTACAATGTGGTATATCCAGATCCACGATGACATTACCTAGATCAAATAAAATATTTCGGATCATGAGATAAAGGTAGACTTAAGTTTGGTATTAAACATAGTAGGCAAAGATTGAAAAAAATTATAGTACTTTGTAGAGCAAGTTCTGTTTTGAAAGCATTTTTTATTATATCATTTTTATTTTGGGTCAATCTTTCTTTGAGCCAGGTAGAAGTCGATACTACCCAAACCAATGAAACAGATACGGCAGAAGCGGCCCCGATGTTACCTGAGGATCAACCGGATGGAACTATGGCTGATAAATATGAAAACGATGAGAGAAATATTTCAGAACTAAGAATCAAATATCATATCAATGCAGATGGTACCTTCAATTCAGGTAATGTCAATCGTGTGATCTTTGCTGCGCGCACCGGCATCGAGGCAGACATCCATAAATCAATCAGGCTTTCGACTTCACCGGTGTTTATATATGGCGAACAGGGTGGAGTGCTCAATGAGCGCGAATTATTTAGTGATCTTCGCACGACTTTTTATTATCATCATCGACTCCACTACATTACATTTGCTTCTGCCGATAAAAGCAATTTGAGAAAAATTAATTTTCGCCACATTGGTGCAGGCGGGTTAGTTTACCGACTCATAGATAGACCCAATGCCTATCTGACAATATCCAATGTGATGATCTATGAAAAAACAGAATATAATATCAACGAAAAATTTGTACGGGAGCTTTGGCGAAATTCGACCCGTTTACAAGGTGAATACAAATTCAATCACAATAAGATCACCCTCACTCACCTGCTTTATTTTCAACCTTCAATAACCCAACATAATGTACGGTGGAATGGCGGGATGACTTTTAAATACCTGATCAATAGACATATTAGTTTTAGGACCATATTGGAAGATTCTTATGAATCCTTTGTGGTCCCCGGAAGAAAAAACAATGATTTCAGATGGACTTTTGGATTTGGAATCGAAGGTGGCAAATAGCAAACCGTTACATCATGGGTACTTCCATCAATAAGATCTCTGCTTCAGGACTTAATGATTGGATGGTTAAATGATCTGCTCCTTGTATTCCGACAGCATCCCGGTTGTTTAAGATTGTTCCATGTACTTCGAAAGATCCCCTGATTACAAATGCATACACACCGTTACCTTGTTTTTTGAATGCATATTCCACTTTATTATTTTGGTCAAACGTACCCAGGTAAAACCATGCCTGCTGGTGTATCCAGACTCCTTCATCATTTCGATTGGGAGATAAAATTTGTTGTAATGTATTGATGCGATCTGCTTTGTTGAGAGTGATTTGATCATATCGGGGTGTTACATTTTCTTTTTCGGGAAGGATCCAGATTTGCAAAAACTTTACCGGATCGATGGAGCTTTTATTGTATTCACTATGTGTAATACCGGTGCCGGCACTCATCACCTGTACATCACCGGATTTAATGACAGCGGTGTTTCCCATGCTATCTTTATGTTCCAATTGGCCTTCAAGAGGAATGCTGATAATCTCCATATTATCATGCGGATGTTTGCCAAACCCCATACCGGCAGCTACCTGATCATCATTGAGAACTCTCAGCGCTCCGAAATGAATTCTTTCCCTATCATAATAATGACCAAAGCTGAATGAATGATAACTATCCAGCCATCCAAAATTAGAATGACCCCGGGTATCGGATGTATGAAGAATAATTTTTTCCATTAATAAGAATAACAATTTACCTCCGCAAAGGTTTCAAATTTACCCCCAGGGGTGATTTTTCATTTTAGCATATTATTTATTTTTATCCCATGAAAAAGTTAAACATCATCATCTTGGTTTTAGTTTCTGTTTGGTTGACCCAATGTGGCAGATCGGTCGTGAGTGCTCCGGCTGGTAACTGGGTATACCTTGGAGACAAATGGGTCAATTTTGGAATTGATCATGATGAATTGTTCGTCACAAACGTGAGAGACAATTTCAAACAAATAGCATTGAGAGTAACTGATGGTCCTGTGCACATCCTGGATATGAAAGTACATTTTGATAATGGTGGTGTACAAGATGTGCCTGTCCGGGCGATGATCAGGCAAGGAGGTCAAAGCAGGGCAATTGATCTTACAGGTGGTTATCGATCATTGCAAAAAATTACTTTCTGGTACGAAACCGTAGGATTTAGAAAAGGGAAATCAAGAGTAGCTGTCTGGGGCTTAAGATAAATCACATCATAGATATCTGGCACCGCTGACTTTATACAATCTACCGTCTACTTTAGTCATCAAATAGATTTCGCCTTTTGAGTCTTTACCGAAATGCAGTTCAAGTCTGTTTTTATTTGCAACATCTTTGAGTTGAATTATTTTGCCATCTATAGCAAGACGACATTCATATAATTTAGCATTTTTGCCTGGAGCTATTTCAGAAATATTGGCATAATAAATATTTCCAATGGGGATATCACCGGTTATGAACTTTCCCTTTAATCCAGGAATAGACCCTGTATATTCAAATCCTCCGGCGATAGCTTTGCCTTCATCGTGATCAAATTGAGCTACAGCACGACTTATCTTTTTTGTAAATGTATCGGTCTCGATGGGTGCATAAATTTTTGTAAGATCTCCGTATGGATCGATCAACCAATTTCCCTCCATATATGGCCAACCAAAGTTCTGGCCTGCTTGCACAAGATCCAAGGCTTCTATATCACCATGACCAATATTACTAACTAACAGATATCCATTTTTAGTCCATGTAATTCGGTGTGGATTTCTAAAACCATATGCATATACTTCTTTTAATGCACCTTTAGTTGCTACGAATGGATTGGACAAAGGAATACTATACTTACCATTTTTACTCGTGACGCGGTTTGCATGCTTTGGATCGGGATCAATCCGCATGATCGTACCCCATACGCGCGAAGGGCTGTTTAATAAAAACGGATAACGATTTTCACCGGCACCCGCATCGCCCACTGCGATGTATAAGAGTCCAAAATCATCACTTCCACTTTGGGCTGTAGGATTGAAAGAAATCTCTTGTACACCATGGGCTTTGCTTACCATATCTATTCTCATGAGTTCTCTTTGCGTGCCGTTAAATTTGCTTGAATTTGGATCATTTGTTTTCCATTCTGATATCACAAACTGCATGGCACATTCCAGCGTATCTTCAAAGGTAAAGTCGGCGGGTTTGGTGGCGGCCGGTTCTGAATGTGCCGTATAGAGCAAACCATTTTTATAAAACTCCGGATGAAAAGCAAACTGAGCAAAACCGGAGCTCAGGCCTGGTTGATTAAGATAATGATCTATGTGTTTAGGTAATTCAAAATATACCTGAGGACTATCCTTGACCATTCGATAGAGGATGCCGTTCATATCCAATACATATGATTGTCCGGTATGAACCTCATAATCCAATTTTGTAATTCTTGCTAATGGAGCAGTAGCGTTGGCATTAGAGACCGGAAATGTATGAATCAATTTAAGATCCAGGACCAGATGACTCATTTCGATGGTATCCGGTATCGGATTGATTACTTCCATCCGATCTTTATATTTATTTGACAGGGGAATTGGCTTTCTTGTGTGCAAATATGAAATGATTTGATGGATTGCGGTATCACCCAATCCTCCAAAAGCAGGCATTGGCACTTTAAATTTTTTATATAACTGATTTGCCCTATCATCGCCGCTGTCGATCATTTTAGAGGAATTGGAAATAAAATCCTGAATCCAACCAATCGGCACACGATCGGTAATTCCTGCCAGTCCGGGACCTATGCCATCAAAATGAAAATTATGACAGGATCCGCAGTGGAATGTAAATAACTTTTTCCCTTGTATAATAGAATAGGAGTCGGTGGGAATTTTAAAAGCATCCCTTCTATCCGTTCTACATTGAAAAAGTAAAAAAGGGATGTATAAAAAATAAAATATGCTATTTGACTTTTTACCAAATCGTATAAACCTTTCCATTGGGTCCATAAGTTAATATTATTTGATGACCAGGGACAAGTTTAAATAGATCAATACCTAAGCAGCTTGTTGACTTATAACCGGATTTCCCACAGAAATGGTTTCAGTATGGTTTTGTTGGTGCATCAGTCTGTTGAGTATATCACCTAAGAAAGACCATCTTTGCAAAGCATATGGTACGGTGTCGAGTCCGCTTACAAATTTGAGAATATAATAGTAGATACCAACGAAATCTCCTGCCTGTGGCATGGCTTCACCATTGGAGGACGAGATCAATAATGCACCCGTAATGACAGTTATCACGATACATTCCATCATTCCAAAATTAAGCGCTTCATGATCCGAAATTTTAATTTGCCAGGTACGAAGGGACTCATAGTGTTTTTTGATGACCGATTTATCACCGGAAGCAATCGCATTTACCTGTAATTCCAATTCATCATTTTTTAATTGTTGTAACAAGTTTATTTTTTTACTATACCAAATACTGATAATCGCGACCGGAATCAGGATGGCCAGGCATAACCAAATGATGGAAGAATGATAGTAAGCGAGCAAAACCAATGACCCGAATATATTGTACGCAGCTTCGATAATAAAGTACACATCGTATTCCAAAAATTCAACCAGATCTTTTGCCAACACAGATTGAGCACTGAGTCGGGATACATCTTGGGGGGTATAATTTTTTTTGAGTAAATGATGGATGACTTCGTTATAGATCGAAGTATACGTACGGGTATCGTATCGATGTCGGATGTATCCAAGAATCATCCATACAATGTGTACTGTCACGAGGTAGATCAATCCGGTATAATCCTGTTCAATCAATCCATTGATGGCTAAGCCGATTAAAAAGGGTCTCAATAATGAACCAGCCATTTCCAAACCATACAATACATATGTCAAACCAAGTTTTGATCTGTAAGGTCTGATCATTCCGCTAAATAATCTCCAATTGCTCATGTTTACTACATAGATTTTTCAATATTAAATAACACTCCTAGTTATGACCTGAGTCATTTATCAAAAATTCACCACCGACTTATTTTGCCTTGAAGATTTCCCTTTTATAGAGACAGACCAAAAATAATCGTAAAGGTTTAATTCATTCCTTAAAAATTATTAAGCTGTAGTCAATTCATTGATAGTGAACCTAGCGGATAACATGTTAAAGTTTTTTTGAACACCTTGTCAAAAATCTAAATGAAGTAGTTATAAATTCAATATTATATTGGATAAATCTCCAATGAAATAATGAACCGCAGTCTTAATACAATTTGAATTCGTTTCAATCATAAGGTAATCGAGAAAATTGTATTCGAATTATTTCTATTTATAAATTGATAGGACTTAAATGAATTGATTTTGTTTTTCTTCGGATTATCCCTTAAAAAATAAAATATATGTTACAAATAGAGATTGAATAGTTTAGTATTAAATTACTGTTAAAGGCAATATGTAATGAATTATCAACTAAAGCATTGTGGCATTAAACATCTTCATAATGTATTCAGAATGAACGGGTTTTGAAAATTTTTTATGTTAAAAAGTTTTGCAGATAGATGAGATTATCTATTTTTCATGCCTGAAACGAATTTTACAATTACATTAATCCCATTGCATGGAAAACAAATACCAGCAAGACTTTAATTTGACTCAGTGGGTAAATGAGTTTGAAATATTGACCCAACAAGGCGAAAAGACATGTTTTGATATTCGCATTTACCAAAAATTGATAGAATATTATCAGAGCGAAGGAGATCTGAAGAAAGCAGTAGAGGTAGCAGAATCCGCATTGGAACAATATGGTTACCGGGTAGATTTTTATTTAAGTAAATCCAGATTATTGCTTTCACTCAAACAACCTCTGGAGGCTATGGACTGCTTACATCAGGCAGAAAGACTCAGTCCCCAGGATACCGAGATTTTATTGACCAAAGCTTTGATATTATCCGATCTCAAAGATCGTGATATCGCTCTTGCATTACTGCACGATATGAAGATTTATGTAGGGCAGTCTGACTTGGTGGATGTATTGACGACTGAAGTGCAAATCCGTTTTATGGGTGAAGAATATGATAAAGGATTCATCATCCTAAAAGATGCACTTCGTATCAATCCGTATCATGAGAAAGGTCAGCAATTATTATCAGAGTACACCTCCAGTTCCCGAAATTATCAATCCATCGCCAAGTTTCTTCAGGAAATGTTGGAGAATGCACCCTACTCACATTTTGCATGGTACAATCTTGGACACTGCTATTCCAATTTGAATGAATATGCAAAAGCCATTGATGCTTTTGAATATGCCTATTTGATTAAGCCAGAGTTTCAGCAAGCCTATATAGATTGTGCGGATACCTGTATCCTCTTATGTCAATACGATAAAGCATTGGCAATTTACCATGAAGTACTCAACACATTTGGTGAGGAGTACGATTTAATGATCACCATTGCCGAATGTTGCTTACATCTAAAAGATACCCGGCAGGCAAAAAAATACCTCAATCAATGTTTGAAACTCGATATGTTCGGTGAAGAAGTACACTTCCTCATGGGTCAATGTTTTGCTATCGAGGAGAAATGGCACAAGGCCATCCAAAGTTACCGTCGAGCGATATCGATCGACGATACCAGCGATGTCTATTTCCTTTCTTTAGCTAAAGCATATGCACAGATCGGCGAAATCGATAAAGCAGCCCGGAACTTTAAGAAAGCGACCAATTGTGCCCCGGAGCAAAACTCATATTGGTTTGCATATGCATCTTTCTTACTAAAGCAGGGTAAAATACAACAGGCACTCGATGTACTGGATCAGGGTGAATTATCTGCAGTAGGTAGTGACCTTCTGTATTGTCGAGCAGCCATCTATTACATTTTGGGTAATAAAACCAAATCGATCGACATACTAGCAGAAGTATTGGAAGACGATTTTAACAGTCATATCGAAATGTTTGAACTGGCCCCCGAAATGGAATCGGATCGTGATATCATTTCGATCATTAATTATTATAAAGGAGAACTATTTGAATAATTGCGTTTTTAAACAGCCGATTTCAATCGTATCCATTCATTCGAATCATTTTAACCGCAATCAGGTTTAATCTTTTCGCTCTCAGATAAGCTTTATTTTTTTTGAATATGTAAGATGAAACCGGACCATCTTGGGTAAACTCCATTTCCATTGGTCTCTCTTCACAAGCTAATTTTATAAAATTTTACAAATCTAAGGTTACCTAACCACATCCTGTGCATAGATAGATGTATATGAAATATTATTGAGTATTTCATCCGCATTAAATAGTCGCATACTCTCTTTTAATTACATCCAATACGGTCGATACGCATCGAAGAAAAATACTTAAAAAATTGAAAATAAAAAATACGACCGAAGCGGTTACGCAGCTCATGGTATCAGGAATATTGAAGAAATAAAACGATATACAAAGTTGCCTTACTTCAAAATGACATATAAAACCAAACAAAATAAATACAGATGAATAGTAATGTACCTAGTTCCCGGGAGATTGAAATCATCCGAATGCTCTCTGAGGGTAAATCAAGTAAACAAATCGCGGATGTACTCCATATTTCGGTACATACCGTAGACACACATCGCAGAAATATATTGAAGAAAATCAAGGTGAGTAATAGTTCAGAAGCGGTGATGAAGAGTGTGGAATGTGGCTGGATGAATATGAATTAAAATTTATTCATCATCATCTTCCTTCTTTTTCTTTTTGAAGTCTCCTTTCTTCCATGCATCGAAAAACTTCTTCCAGGCGAATACATTAAAAAGGTTGATCGGTTTATACTGTCCTGCATAATAATAGGTCTCAACCAATCGCTTTTGATATGCACTGAAATTTTCTCCACCATCATGAGGCAGTGATTCTCGCAGGTGGGCCATGACATTATTTGCTAAGTTTTTAGCCGCAATGTCGCGAAGTTTATCATTCACATCAAGAGCAAGATATTCAAGTTTAAAATTCTCCCTGCTTGGCCATGGGTAGATCACCGTCTCGGGTAAAGTCAGGGTATCTGCATACAAAATTTGAAATACCGAATAACGATGATCTGTAAGATCCGAAGGCACCACATAATGAGCTGACTTAAATCCCACAGCACTGAAAGTAAGGCTATCTCCTTTTTGAACCACCAGAGAAAAAAACCCATTTTTATCAGCAAATGTACCTCGGTGTGTATGGTCTACAATAACGTGTGAGTAAGGGATGGGAAGCGGATCGTCACTTTTATGATCGGTCACTACCATTCCGCTAAACTGTACAAGATTGCTATCGGCAAAGTTTTGACTCCTGCCCGCCATGCCATACAGGATTAAACTGAGAGCGATGAAAATTTTCTTTGCCATTGGCTATGCAATAATACTCTTAATAATTCACTTTTACCAACGATTTGCCAGCTCCCAATTCCCCGAAAATGAAGGGTTTAACTGGGAATTAACTTTTTATGAAATGGATAAATCCTTTGTAAATTATTCTTTTATAAATATATCCGCAATCACCGGAAAATGATCAGAATACTTTACCCTGGATACATAGGTATTACTGGCCAACAAATGCGGGCTCATCAGGATCTGATCTATATGTAAAAATGGAAGCTTGCCGGCATAGGTGTACGCCATCCCATTGGCACTTTGCACAAATGCATCCTCCATACGGGAAGCAAGGATTCGATAAACAAAAGACGAAGGGATATCATTAAAATCCCCTGCAACGATAAAGGGAAACGGAGAACGTGATGTGTGGGCAAGAATATCCTCTGCCTGGTCTGCCCGTATTCGTGCCGACGAGCGATACCGGTAAAAGATTCGTTTTATCTTGGTCCATAGATTTTTGCTTTTTAAATTCGGATTGTTCATGATCGACTCAGTCTGTTCGCTGATGCGATTTGACGCAAGATGTACATTGTACACGCGAATGGTATCTTTCGGTAAAGCAATATCCGCCCAGGTACAGCCATTGCCTTTCGCTTTGCTTCTTAATTCACCACTGTTCAGAATTGGATATTTGGTAAAGATAGGCCATGGATTGGGCACAGAAGTCTCTGTAGAATGATAATATTTCCCTATAGAATCTTGGATTGATTTTATGGGTGAACCATTGTGCCATTCCTGGAAACAAAGTATTTCAGCAGATGCATTTTTATAAAATTTCCAGGTGGGTTTGATATTCTGAGGTAAACTCGATCCGATGTTATGGGTTAATAAGGTAAAATCTTTCCCATGGTGTTTTACCAGGACCATATTAAAAAATGTCCTCCGGAAAGTACCTGATAACAAAATTAATAATAATAAAAGCAACCACGCTTTATGATCTTTCATGATAAAACCTATTATCAGGCAAACGGTACAAAAAATGTATACATATGGAAACAGCAAAGCTATAAATGCTCCCGGCCACCATTCCCTTGGATCGATACGGCCACAATACCAGGATACGACCAAAGCCAGAATAAACATCAGGCTGGTGAGCAGGAAAATTTTCTTCAAAATCACATGTAAAATTAATTTAATATGATTGACCTTGCAAATTTTAGACTGAGGGAGTGAACTTTGACATTTGCAGACAAGCAAACATTAAAAGAATTAAATTAGTAATTAAATTATATTGAGAAGATGAAATCAAATATTACCTCAGAGCAAATTGAGTTTTATCAACAGAATGGTTATTTGCTGGTAGAGAATTTTTTAGATGAAGAAGAGCTAGCTCATTGGAGAAAGGCTGTGACGGAAGCTATAAAGCAACGGAATGGTCGCAAATTTGCTTTTGGAGATGCTAAGACAGGAGAAGATGATGGGATTAATAAGGATAGCGATTATTATGGAAAAGTATTTGATCAAATGATCAACCTCTGGCAAACAAATGATGCTGTTACAGAGATCATGCTGGATCAAAGGATTGGAAAGATGGCTGCAGACTTAGCAGGATGGAAGGGGACCAGGATATGGCATGATCAGGCACTGATCAAAAGACCTTGGGCCAATCCTACGTCGTGGCATTTAGATACTCCTTTCTGGTCATTTAGTGATAGAAGGGCATTATCGATCTGGGTCGCTTTGGATGATGCTACTTTAGAAAACGGATGTTTATATTTTATACCCGGTTCTTTTCAAAAGACAACTTTTGTTAATCCGGGCATTGGTAAAAATATGGATGCGATATTTGAAATGTATCCACAGTTTCTCAATACAGAATCTGTATCCGTGCCAATGAAAGCCGGAAGTTGCTCCTTTCACAATGGACTGACCATTCATGGTGCCGGTGCAAATATGACCAATGGATACAGAAGAGCCATGACCTGTGCCTATATGCCGGACGGAGCGGTGTTTAATGGAATCAAAAATATATTGACAGACGAGCAGGTATCAAATTTAAAAATTGGAGATTTGTTGAATGATCCTGCACAGAATCCTCTGATTTATTCAAATGAGAATTGATAAGTATGCAGACCATACTTGGAGCCAATGGCATCAACGCACATCTTTTATCTAAAGAGCTAAAACTCAATTATACATCGGATATTCGACTGGTAAGTAGAAATCCAGCCAAAGTCAATGATACGGATCAAATATTCTCTGCTGATTTAATGGACAAATCAAAAACAGACGAAGCCGTACGAGTCAGTGAGACTCCAAAATTTGTAAACAAAAAATTGAATGCCTCTATTGTGAATAAACGCATGTCAGAGATGACCGAATTATTACCAAGATACGAACACCATAATATTTTCGATTCGAGTAAGTTTTAAAAGCGATTTCCTGATTTTAAAATTACAACATATAAAGAAGGAATAGAGCAAATATATATTGAGAGCATGAAGAAGCTTAAAAATTCATTTTAGGCAATTCTTTGATTTTTGTCAGCTGGATTCCTCTATAATATACTTCTGCACCTTCCGATTGTATTTGAATTTTACCTTTCGTCAGCTCTACGAAATTTCCATTTTTAATATGTTTGGAATGATATAAGATCATGACCACGTGACCATTCACTATATGCATTGCGGTGTCCCGCATACAGTATAAGTCAAGGGTATTCCATTCTCCAGATGGTTTTTCAAAATTTTGAGATCGGACAGCG
>CALMKY010000694.1 GCA_937867195.1 uncultured Saprospiraceae bacterium
CGCGCAGGCGCGGCAGCCCGCGCGGCTCGCGCAGCGCGGGGTAGAACACCTCTTCCTCGAACTTGGCGTGGTACTCGCGCACCACCGAGATCTGCAGTTCCTCGCGCGAGCCGAAATGGGCGAACACGCCCGACTTGCTCATCTTCGTCACCTCGGCGAGCGCGCCGATCGACAGCCCCTCCAGCCCGATGTGCGAGGCCAGGCTCAGCGCGGCGTCGAGGATCGCCGCGCGCGTCTGCTGGCCCTTGTGCAGCGAGCGGTGCGAGGCGGCGGCGTGGGCGTCGGTCACGGGGTCGGCCAGGAATTGCACGAAGCACCGGATGTAAGTAATTACGGAAAAAGAGGAAATGGATTGATTTTGATGGAAGGGATGGTATTTGCCATTGAGCCGATGGTAAACCTTGGCACCCGACAAGTCAAGACTTTAAAAGATGGTTGGACCATCGTTTCCAAAGATGGCAGACCAAGTGCCCATTATGAACATACCGTGGCAGTCAGAAAAGGAGGAGCGGATGTATTAACAACTCATTTGCCAATAGAGGAAGCCATTAAAAATAATAAGAATTTAAGCGAAATATCGCTAAAAATATAGATATTTGCACTCCGAAATTTTAAAGAGGGATGTCAAAAGAGGATTTGATCAAACAAGATGGAATCATTGAAGAAGCGCTTTCAAACGCTATGTTTCGTGTACATCTTGAAAATGATCATGTTATTCTTGCTACCATTTCCGGTAAAATGAGAATGCATTACATTCGATTATTGCCCGGAGACAAAGTTTCGGTAGAAATGTCCCCCTACGATCTTTCCAGGGGACGGATAATATTCAGATATAAATAAAAATATATTTAGAGTCATGAAAGTAAGAGCTTCTATTAAGAAACGATCCGCAGATTGCAAGATCGTTCGCCGTAAAGGTAAACTCTATGTGATCAACAAAAAGAATCCAAAATTCAAACAAAGACAAGGATAATATTTAATCTATGGCACGTATCTCCGGTATCGACCTTCCTAAAAACAAAAAGGGATTTATAGGACTTACTTATATCTTCGGTATAGGTACTTCTTCTTCACATGCAATTCTTGAAAAAGCGGGTATTGATCCTGAAATCAAAGTTCAGCAATGGACAGATGAGCAGGTCCACAAGATCACCAAAATCATCCAGGATGAATACAAAGTAGAGGGTATGCTCCGCTCTGAAGTGCAAATGAACATCAAACGCCTGATGGACATTGGTTGCTATAGAGGTATCCGCCATCGTCGAGGGTTGCCGGTGAGAGGTCAAAACACTCAGACCAATTCACGTACCCGTAAGGGCAAACGTAAGACAGTCGCCAATAAGAAAAAAGTAACTAAATAATAGATAACACTACATTCCAATGTCACAAGTCAAAAAAGTAAAGAAAAGAAAAGTCTCCGTTGAATCAGATGGTATCGCTTATATCCTTGCCAGTTTCAACAATGTCATCGTGACGATCACAAACAAAACCGGTCAGGTAGTGTCATGGTCTTCATCTGGTCGTGAAGGATTCCGTGGATCAAAGAAAAATACTCCATTTGCTGCTCAAAAAACTGCATCCCATGCAGCCACACTTGCTCACGAAGCCGGTGTCAGATCAGCAAATGTTTTTGTAAAAGGACCAGGTAATGGTAGAGAAGCTGCTATCCGAGGTATTAATGATGTAGGTATAAAAGTGACCACCATCACCGATACGACTCCCATTCCTCATAATGGCTGCAGACCTCCCAAGAAAAGAAGAGTATAATTAAAATCATTATTCATAGATCTATTCACTAAATTATGGCAAGATATACAGGACCTGTATCCAAGATAGCTAGAACTTTTGGTGAGCCAATTTTTGGCCCGGATAAAGTTTTAGATAAAAAGAAATATCCTCCGGGGCAACATGGACCCGGTCGTAGGAAAAAGCAAAAATCCGACTATGCTGTCCAATTAAAAGAAAAGCAAAAAGCAAAGCATACCTATGGTCTGCTCGAGAGACAATTCAGAAAAACATTTGAATTAGCGACCCGTAAACATGGAGTGACCGGTACCGTGTTGTTGCAATTGTTGGAGTCCAGATTGGATAATTCTGTATATCGCCTGGGTATAGCTCCAACGCGCAGAGCAGCTCGACAATTGGTATCTCATAAACATATCGCCGTCAATGGCAAAATAGTCAATATACCTTCTGCTTTATTAAGACCCGGTGATGTGGTCGCAGTACGGGGGAAATCTGCCAATCTTGAGCATATTCATAGCCAGGTGCATGCTAAAAACACCGATATCCGCAAATCTCCCTGGTTGGAGTGGAATCCTGACCGTATGGAAGGCAAATTCATGGTTTACCCTGAAAGAGATATGATTCCCGAAAGAATCAACGAACAGTTGATTGTGGAATTGTATTCTAAGTAATCATGGACCATGCAGGACACTTTAATTATAATTTTCTAATAAGCGCTTAATTCGATAAAATCATGAGTATATTAAATTTCCAAAAACCTGACAAAATCATTCTCCAAAAAGCCAATGATTTTGAGGGTGTGTTTGAGTTTAAACCACTGGAACCCGGATTTGGTCAAACGATAGGAAACTCATTGAGACGCATCCTACTTTCTTCATTGGAAGGACATGCAATATCCGGTGTCAGAATTGCCGGTGTAGATCATGAGTTTTCGACTATCAAAGGTGTGGCAGAAGATATCATTGATATCATTCTCAACCTCAAACAGGTAAGATTAAAGAAAGTAAATAATCAGGACGACAGCGGCGAAGATACCATCTATATTACCATCAATCGTAAAGATGAATTCAGAGCCGGTGACATCGAGAAATTTACCAATGTATACAAAGTAATGAACCCCGATCTGCAGATTTGCAGAATGGAGCCTTTCGTAAATCTAGAAATCGAATTAAAGATTACCAAAGGTCGTGGTTATATCCAGGCAGATGATGCCTATCCAAAAGACGCTCCGATCGGTTTGATCCCATTGGATGCAATCTATACTCCGATCAAAAACGTAGCCTATTCTATCAGCAATACACGTGTCGGTCAGCGTACCGATTACGAGAAGCTGACGATCGAGCTTAAAACCGACGGTACGATCCATCCGGAAGAGGCAATTAAAGAAGCATCCCGTATCATGATCCAGCATTTAATGTTGATCACGGATGAAAATATTACTTTCAATGATTCGACCCGCAAAGAAGATACCATCGTAGATGAGCATATCTTACATATGCGTAAATTATTGAAGACATCACTGGAAGATCTTGATCTGTCCGTGCGTGCTTATAACTGTCTCAAAGCAGCTAAAATCAACAGCCTGGGAGAGATGGTTAAATACGATACTCATGAATTGCTTAAGTTTAGAAACTTTGGTAAAAAATCATTGGTGGAGATCGAAGAGCTATTGACCGCCAAAGGTTTGAGCTTCGGCATGGATCTTTCTAAATACAAATTAGACGAAGAATAATTTTATAACTCTATCTGATTGCCAATTAGTGTCGCAGCATGTATTTGCTCCACTGTGGCGAGGATAACAAATTTATTTAATCATGAGACATGGAAATAAAGTCAATCATTTAGGTCGCAAATATGCGCACAGAGCCGCTTTATTAAAAAATATGGCCGCTTCAATCATTGAGCACAAAAGAATTACCACGACGCTTGCGAAAGCTAAAGAATTGAGGAAATTTCTGGAGCCTCTGATTACAAAATCCAAAGAGAATACGACGCATTCCCGCCGCATCGTGTTCAGCTATATTCAAAGCAAAGAAGCTACTCATGAATTATTCGCTACAGTGGGTCCTAAAATAGCTAGTCGTCCTGGTGGCTATTTGAGAATTATCAAAACCGGACTCAGAAGCGGTGACTCTGCAGAAATGGCCTTGATCGAATTTGTAGACTTTAATGAAGTATACACTAAAGGCACTAAGCCGGCAGCTGCGACTACAACCGATAAAAAGAAAAGGACTCGTAGAAGTACTAAGAAAGCGAAAGCTTCCGGTGCTGCTGCTGAAAGCAATGCCAGTGATTCGGTAGAAGTAGGTGCTTAATTGCGAATAAAAATAAATTGATTTATAGAAATAAGGGAGTCAGCATCTGATTCCCTTATGTTATTTAATACAGTATTATTCAAAGCGCTTTGACGGCAATTTGAAACAGTCTCTCAAAATTATACAAGGCCTAAACATCCGCTGAATTCAGCGTTCGATTGTAGACTTTGATTTCGTCTACGTCACCGTTGAAATAGAAATGATTTGCACTGGTACTCGCATTATAAGCACCTATCACAAAATTATTAGCAGTGTTATCCAAGACTCCAATATTCGATGTACTGGTGTTGACCGGTGTAGTCGGATTTCCATTTAGATAATACGAAGCTGTATTGCCTGTAAAGGCAACCACAATATGCTTCCAATTTTGGTTTACAATTTGTGAGCTCGTTATAAAACCTTTACTATCGGTAGCAAAGGGACTGGTCGTCGGACTTTTATATGAATTTACAGTCCCATCGCTATTTCTTAATGCTATATAAAAATACGTATTGGCAGCACAAATAAACATGGATAGACCTTCGGTATTGGTTCCTAACAT
>CALMKY010000695.1 GCA_937867195.1 uncultured Saprospiraceae bacterium
ATTCTGTGTCAAGCGACCGGGACCCACCGTATTGTCCAGATCATTGACTGATTCAAGGAATAGTTTTTTGATATAATTAACTGCCTCTGCTCCTCGTACGATTTGTGATACATTACCTGGATTTTCTTTTACAAAAACCAAGCCCCATAAATCCAGGGTAAGCATAGAATAATATGCATACATCGCTTTTGCTTCTGCCAGATAAGTTTTAACATTGGGCGAAGTAAGCTTGGGCAAGGCATCGATCGCGGTAACCGCTCTGGAAATACCTTGGAGGATATGCCCCCAGGTGCTTCTGACATTGGGATCCGTACTGGTCATCACGTGTTGATGCAATGCAATGTAGATACCATTATCTCCCCAGTCTGTACCTCCCCGATAAGGCAATATCGCTTCATCTGTAGAGATCTCCTGCAATGCAAAATAATTGGTGTGGGTAAATATGTCTGTAAACTTACCATATACAGGAGCTATCAACCCATTGGCAGCGTCCTGATCAGTTAGTTTCACTGAAAGTGTTTCGTCTAATATCTGCTCTTGTAATTTTGTACAATTTTGGAATACAAATAAAATGACGAATAAAAAATAAATGAATAAAATCTTTTTCATAATAAAATGAATAATTAAAATGAAATATTTAATCCGAATAATATTGTTTTGGCTTTAGGATAACTCAAATAGTCAATACCGTATGAGGAGATGCCGTTGATGCTTCGATCTGTGTTTACTTCAGGATCATAACCATTGTATTTAGTGGCAACCCATAAATTTTGACCCGTGATGCTTAGTCTCAAACCTCTTATCCACTGTGCCAATCCTAAGAAGTCCGGCTTAAGATTATAGCCAAGGGATATATTGTTAAGTCTAAGATACGCACCATCTTTGAGATATCGCGAGGAAACCGGTGCGGCATTATTAACTGACTCATTAGAAGCGGACAATGCTTCAGGAGTTACGTTTACATTTTTAGAAAGTTTGAGTTTATAAAAATTAGAATTGGCCGTATTATCATATACTTTATTGCCTGATACTCCATTGAAGTTTAAAGAAAAATCAAATCCTTTAAATGCAAGATTACCATACATACTATAGATCGTGGTTGGCAACGCGGTGCCTAAAGCCACCCGATCCTTATCAGAGATGATTCCATCACCATCGACATCTCTAAACTTACTTAATCCTTTCTCGTCGATTCCAATAAATTCTTTTAGGAAAAATGAACCGATGGGCTGACCATTGATATATCCATTGATGGTAGCAGATGTAAGACCGGAACCCGATGCGCTTCCTGAAGGAATCACTGAATAAGGGGATTTGCTCACATTATTATCTATAAAGCTTGCATTACCACCGATATTGTATGACCAACCGCTGGATAATACCTTACCATAGTTGAGCGAAAACTCAAATCCTTTATTGGAGATTTCCATATCCTGTACATTCCTCCAGTACGTACCGGCCGGTTGTACAGGATCCGCAGGGATTACTTCCAATAAGATATTGTTTGACTTTTTATTGAAATAATCGATCGTACCCGTAAGATCCCCTCTTAGTAATCCAAAGTCTAAACCCACGTTTGTTTGATTGGATACCTCCCATTGAATGTCGGGATTAGCCAATCGGCTGAAAGTAGTTCCTGCCGGATAAGCGCCGGTCGCGGTTAATGGATAAGAAGTATTGGCGCTTACCTGGGAAGTAAATGCGGCCTGTGTAATCTTTGCGGGAATTTCCTGATTACCGGTCCTACCCCATCCTGCCCTCAATTTAAGATTTGTAAACGGGGAACTTTTCATAAAATCTTCCTGCATGATGCGCCAACCAATCGCAAAGGATGGGAATACACCGTATTTATTATTAGCACCAAATTTAGAAGATCCGTCGGCGCGAACCGTGGCCGTGATTAAATATTTATCATTGAATTGATAGTTTACTCTTCCAAAAAATGATTGCAGTTCATTGATTCCCGCGCTACCCGCCGGTTTATTATTAGCTAATGTTAATTCCTGACCTAATCCAGGATTGTATATTGGATCGATATTATTGATTGGAAATTTATTGATACTAAATGTCCTGGATTGTCCGAAAAACTTTTGATATGAATGTCCGGCCAAGGCTGAAATATTGTGCGCTCCACTCTTCAAATCGTAGGTAATATAGTTTTCTATTAATTTGTTGTTACCAATGGTGGTATTGGTTTCCAATCTGCCATCGCGCAAAGGAACTGCATTTGGTAAAGATTGATTGTCTGTCGTGTAATTTGAATTATCCAGGCCAAAGTTTAATTTATAGATCAAACCCTTAAGGATCGTGATGGATGGAGAAATATTACCAGTCACCCGAGTACCGGTGATCACACTTTTTTCTAAAGCGAATGTGGTTAGCGGATTGTTGACACTTATGTATTGGGCAGGTTTACCATTCGCATCATAAGCAGGATAGGTAGGGTTTAAGGAGATCGCATCACCGATCAAACTCGACACCGGTGGTCTGTTGATAATGTTGTGAACCACCCCAAGATTAATGTCTATTTTGATACGATCATTTGCTAACTTTTGGGTCACATTGAGTCTACCATTGTACCTTTTGTTATCATTTTCTTTAATAATACCTTCCTGATCCTGCAGGCCAAAAGAAGCATTGTACATGACTTTATCTGTACCGCCTGACAGATTAAGATTGTAATTCTGAGTCCTGGCATTGCGAGTAATGATCTTTTGCCAATCGGTATTTGCACCCAAATCGTCCAGATTGCCACCGAGCAAAGGCACCTGCTTTCTAAATTCAGAAGCTGGAAATACATCGATCGCCCGTGCCAAAGATGATAATCCCAAACTGCTGGTAAAATCGAGTGTCGACTTTCCTTCCTTTCCTTTTCGAGTGGTAATCAGGATCACCCCATTTGCTCCGCGTGAACCATATATCGCAGTAGCGGATGCATCTTTTAGTATGTCTATTGATTCAATATCCGCAGGATTTAAAAAGCTGGCAGGGCCGTTGATGGCAAATCCATCGACTACATATAATGGATCCGAACCCGTGCGTACCCCTCCAGGGCCTCTAACCGTAACACTGATGGCACTATTGGGATCTCCACTTGCCGTTGTAACATTGACTCCTGCAACCTTCCCCTGTAATAATTGTTCCGGTGAGTTGATAATTCCTTTATTAAACTCTTCTTTGCTAATGGATTTGACAGCTCCGGTTACATCTCGTTTATTGATGCTGCCGTATCCGATCACGACGACTTGATTCAGTTCTTGTTCACTCAATGAAAGTTGTACATTGATTTGAGATTGCCCATTGACGGCAAGTTCTTTCGTGGCATATCCGACGTAATTAAATACCAGGATGGAGTTGGCATCGGGTACATTGAGTGAATACCTGCCATCGATATCGGTCAATGTGCCCAGTGCAGTATTGCTTTTAACTGTGACGGATACACCTATCAACGGTTCGTTTTGTTCATCGGTGACTTTACCACTTACAGTAGATTGTCCCGATGAATCTGCAAGAAAGCTTATCATGAAGAGCAGAATCATGCTTAAGCACATACTGATGCTATTCCTTTTTATCATAAAAAAATAATTAATGGTTTAAATTATATTAAAATGTCTTAGAGCAAGCTGGAAACATGACTCCATTAAAACTTAAGTGTCGCGGGTAAGTACTTAGCGATCAAATCTTCATAATACGGTTTCAAAGTTTTGATATCGGGTGGCACGGGGGCTTTGCTGTATAAATCATAGGGATTAAACAGCTTGACCCATTTAAACATTTGCTGATCATGATCGCTCATCAGATGATCGTATGAATGCTCCCGATGTTGAGCATAAAATGAATGATACCGAATCATGTATAAAGCAGACTCTGGCATATACTCTTTGAGCATTTGATATAAATATTCATCATGGCCCCATGACATCATCACGTGATCCAGGCCGCAGTTAGGCTCATACACACCATATTTAGTATTGTATCTAGGATCGGTACTGTCCGGATTATCGCTGAAAAACTCAGGATACACTATTTTATCAGAGTGTGCACAGCCGACGGGGAAAGTATCTCCAACGACGGCCCATTGGGGCTCTCCAAACAAACAGAGAACTTTGCCCATATCATGCATTAGCCCGGTCAACACAAACCAATCCGGATGCCCATCTGCCCGGATAGCTTCTGAAGTCTGCAATAAATGTTGCCATTGATCCAGCTCGATATCCGGATCTGAATCATCGACCAAGGTATTTAGATAATCAAATGCAGACCATACCGGCATTGATTTTTTAT
>CALMKY010000696.1 GCA_937867195.1 uncultured Saprospiraceae bacterium
TCGCAACACCTAATTCTTTATTTATTAGTAGATCACCTTTTATCTGTGCCGCAATCTCTTTGCTACCTGAAATACTATGAAGCACAGCGCCTGGAATAATGGAAAGACTTTCATTTAGCGGTATGCTGACCATTGCATGAGCATTGAGCAATACTTTTTGTTTGTCTTTTGTTGTAGGTCCAGGGCTATTTGAAAATGATCGATTTGGCTTGGTAAGATGGTATAATGCCACACCCATATTAATGCCACCATTTCCGTCTGAATTGGTTGATTGATATACCAGGCCGACATTCAGATCTGAATAAGTCTTTTTACCTGAATTGGTCGTACCCTTTACAGAAGGATGATAGGCAGGATCCGTGCCACTGGGATCCCCAAACCGTGCGGTACCATATTGTGAAAACGAGGTACCTCCACTTTGGACGCCAAAACCCAGGGAAGAATTGGGAGACAGTACATAATGATAGGAAGCACCTAACCAACCTATTGTTTTCTTTAACTGAAACACGTCACCTGATTTATCCTGAACTGTGGTAAATGAAAAACTAACCCAATCCTGTTTTCTGAATCCTTTTAGTAAGGGTACATCGATCGCTATGCTGGGTGTAGTATATTTTGCAATGGTGGGCCATTGTTCACGGAAATTTCCGGTAATTCGATAAGAGCCTAAAAATCCTCCAATCAATCCCGGATTCAATGTAGTGGGAGATAAATCAAACATCGTAAAATGGATGTCCTGACCATAGATGGTTACGCTCAAAGAGATCATCCAGGCTATGTAGATTGGTCTTAAAAATTTAGGCATCTTCTAAAATTCAAAAACGAAAGATAGGGAGATTTTGTAGAACGGAATTCTTAAAAATACTGGAAATAAATAGGTAAAGACCTGCATGTTCTTTATTTTTCTTCCTGAGGCGAAACAGCTGGCTATTCATATGAACATTCTAACACTTTATTAGAAAGACAAAATTGTAACCAGGGAAGTCTCGGTTAAAAAGATTCGACTAATAAAATTGCGATTCGTCCATCAAATCGTAAATCGTATACCTAAATTCGTACATGAACCGAATTTACAACAGTGTTAGGTCTTTCCGCCAAAAATTAACTCGGATCCCACATCCAATGTATTTTGTTACTTCTGTTTTATCATTTCCATTCACTCGGTAGTAAGCATTTAAATCCAGGTAGTAATTATGAAATGGTTGATAGGAAATCGTGCCCCCGATGTGATGGATGCTTTTTACCTTTCCTTGTAATGTATTGATGCCATAGTCAGCAATTCGGGTGAGATACGATTTGTTAATATCGGATCCATAATTAACGGATGCAGTGGGGTCTTCGCCTACTTTGTACAACAGGATATATCCATTGAAAGTCCATTTAAAAGATGGTTGATACTTTGCTTTTAATATTAATTCTTTAAAATTAGCTCCCAGTGGATGTGCTAATGGGGTTAATTGATGCGTATAATTGGCGATGCTGTCAAAATGGGAATAGGTATAAGGCCTTACGGTATTAAATTCGGCCTGGAGATCCAGCCTGTTGACTCCAAATGCATTGAAATATTTTGCGCCAATCTGTCCACCCAGTTTATTGGCCCAATTGCCCCGGGATGGATGTAAGACTTCTTTAAAAATAAATTCATCGATGATTACCTGGCCATACAATTGAATACGATTTTTAATATCCATACTTCCATTTATCCCCAACATGACATTATCCGGACTCCCGATGGCACCTTCCACCGATCGATACAAGATGACCGGATTGAGATACTGAAACTCAAAATGATCTTTGCGGTGAAAAAGTACTGTTTCAAAAATACCCACGGTCAGTTTTGGGAATAGATGGACCTGGAGCGTATGACTTGCCATATATTTTTTTGTCAACAGATCCGTTCCGCTACCGGCCTGAGCGAATGTAGTGGCACTCAATTCGGCGAAGGTATTTTGATAATCCAGCTTCCAAATATGGGTATTGAGTTTGAGGAAAAAATATTCCTGTGCATAATCAGATAGTAAAAGCGATCTGATCCCATCACCGATGAAATTAGTGGCATGACCGATCTGCATATGTACATGTGGACTTATG
>CALMKY010000697.1 GCA_937867195.1 uncultured Saprospiraceae bacterium
AAGTTTGGCATTTTTGGCGATGGAAAAGAAGTCGCACAGGTGGCATTATCACATTATATACTTCCCGGAGATTTCAAATCAGGATATTATAGGGATCAGACAGTGATGTTTGCTTTGGGCTTGAGTACGGTCGAACAATATTTTGCCCAGATGTATTCAGATAGTGATAACGATCCGTTTTCCGGAGGTCGCCAGATGAATTGCCATTTTGCTTCTCCTTTACTCGATAAAGAAGGGAATTGGACTGCGCATCGTGACCAATTCAATATGATATCAGATGTATCGGCGGTCGCTGGCCAGGTGACTCGGGCATTGGGTTTGGCGCAAGCTTCTAAAATTTATAAAAACAATCCTGATATAGATCGTAAAGAATTTACCTATCATGGATCTGAAGTCACTTTTTGTACAATTGGTGATGCAGGCAGTGCCGAAGGTCCGTTTTGGGAAACAATGAATGCTGCTGCAATCTTGCAGGTTCCTTTGGTTATGGTGGTCTGGGATGATGGGTATGGAATATCTGTACCGATCGAATATCAAATGGTCAAATCTTCAGTATCCAAAGCACTCGAAGGTTTCATCGGAGATAAGAAAGGAGAAGGTATACAAATCTTTGCCGTAAAAGGTTGGGACTATGCTGAATGTTGTTCCACTTTCGAAAAAGCAACCTACATCGCACGCAATTATCATACTCCGGTCCTCGTACATGTGCAGGAGTTAACACAACCCCAGGGTCATTCCACCTCCGGTTCGCATGAACGTTATAAGTCAAAAGAAAGATTGGAATGGGAAAAACAATACGATTGTCTTACTGTCATGACGGAATGGCTCAAAGAGACAGGAATATTATCAGAAGAATACGATACAGAATTAAAAGCAAAAGCGAAAGAGTTTGTTAGAAACGGAAGAGAACATGCTTTGGAAACTGCATTTGCCAAAGCCAAGGCAGAATGCACTGTCTTGATCAATATTTATCAGGAACTCGCAATGGTTCAGAAAGAATGGGATCCGCTCATCCAACATCAAATCGTTGATTTAAAACAATTACGCGAACCAACGATCAGTGATCTGGTCAGAAATGTCAGGAAATTTTTAATTGCGATTCCACAATGGCAGGATCAGCCCTCGTTAAAATCATTGATAGACTGGAACCGTCATCAATATCAAAAGATCGAAGTAAGACTGCATGATAACCTGGTAAGTGAAACTAAATTTTCTCCTTTCAAGGTTAACCACATTGTTCCGGTATACAGTGATCACTCACATATGATGAGCGGTTACAAAATCATGAACGCATACTTCGACAAGTTGTTTGCAAGAGATCCACGGGTGGTCGCATTTGGACAAGATGTTGGTAAGATAGGCGATGTCAACCAGGGATTTACAGGATTACAAGCTAAATATGGTGAGCAAAGGATATTTGACACAGGTATCAGAGAATGGACGATCGTAGGACAAGCGATCGGAATGTCCATGCGAGGACTAAGACCGATTGCAGAAATTCAATATCTGGATTACCTCATTTATGCATTAGCCCCTCTATCCGATGATGTAGCCAGTTTGCGGTACCGCAGCAATGGTATTCAGGCAGCACCGTTAATCATTCGGACCCGGGGACATAGACTGGAAGGTATTTGGCACAGCGGCTCACCAATCGCGATGATGTTAAATACATTGAAAGGAATTCATCTCATCACTCCGCGGAATATGGTCCAGGCTGCAGGCTTTTATCAAACCATGATCCAATCCGATGATCCCTGCATAATTGTAGAATGCCTGAATGGATATCGGTTAAAAGAGAAATTACCCGATAATATTGGTGAGTATTCCATTCCGATCGGTGTGCCCGAAGTGTTACAGGAAGGAACTGACATCACCTTAGTTACGTATGGTTCGAGTGTGCGCATCGCGGAAGCTGCTATCGAAATGGTAAAACCACATCGCATTCATGTAGAATTGATCGATGTACAGACGATTATGCCTTTTGACATTCACCATACAATCGTAGAATCTCTCAGGAAAACGAATCGCGTAATTTTCCTGGATGAAGATATGCCCGGTGGTACGACAGCCTACATGATGAGGGAAGTTTTAGATGTCCAGGGTGGATATCGATTTCTGGATGCGGCGCCTGTATGTATTTCTGCCAAACCGCATCGACCACCCTATGGCAATGATGGTGATTATTTCAGCAAACCCAATGCCGAAGATGTGGCTATAAAGGTCCTCGAGATCATGAGGTCTTAACCGTAAATTATTTTTTACAATACTTCAATTCATTTACGACATATTAAAATTCGTAATAATATATAGTTTCACTATCTTCGCACCACATGTCCCGAGCATTAATCATCATACCGACATATAATGAAAAAGAAAACATCGGCAGCATCCTACAGGCGGTTTTGGAGCTTAGTCAGGAAATAGAAGTGCTCATCGTGGACGATGGATCACCCGACGGTACCGCCGAGATCGTTAAGGATCTTCAAGTACATGAAAATAGGATTCATTTGCTGCAAAGACCGGGAAAGTTGGGACTGGGTACCGCTTATATTACAGGGTTTAAATGGGGGCTCAGTCACAAATTTGATTTTCTGATTGAGATGGATGCTGATTTCTCCCACCCACCCAAAAAGGTTTTAGAATTATTGGAAGCCTGCAAAAAAGGTGCAGATATCGCTGTCGGTTCGCGATATACCGCCGGTGGAAAAGTAACCCATTGGCCCTGGGGCAGATTATTGCTTTCTTACGGTGCTTCTATCTATACACGGATGGTGACCTGGATGCCGGTTAAAGATCCAACAGCAGGATTTGTTTGCTATAAAGCAGAAGTCTTAAACAGCCTGGATCTGGATAAAATTCAATTCGTGGGTTATGCTTTTCAAATCGAAATGAAATACAAATCATGGCGGAAAGGATTTAAAATAGTCGAAGTACCCATTACGTTTACGGATAGGGTAGCAGGCACCAGTAAAATGCATGGCGGCATTATCAAAGAGGCTGCTCTCGGAGTCATTAAACTCAGAGTCCAAACATAAATAGTTGCAATAGTAGACTCCGGAGCCTCGAGGCATTATTTCACCATCGACATTCCACACTTTTTACATTTATCTCCTTTATGTCCTGTCTGATCCGGATGCATTGGACATGTATATACTTGACCGGGATGTTTGTAATTTTCGTTTGGAGATTTTTCTAAAGAAGCCATGCAGCAAATCATCGCACAAGCCATCTTAGAAGATACCTTAGGGATCATGGCGATCTCTTTGCCCGTAGAATCAGAAACCATACAATCACCATTTGGAGTCTCTTTCAATACAAACCCGGTAGTGCCTTCATAGTGGTAATAAGTAATTGCATTCTTACCCGGTCTTCCAATCAGGTTGCCCTGTTCGTCAACCAGGGTGCCGTCGTTTTTCAGGAAACCTATTTTCTGTCCCTTTGAGTTTTGAATCAAACTGTCTTTAGTTATAAAACCAATTTCTTTTGAGTCTTGCATGATTTTATTTTTCACGATGGTCAAGATATGCCCTTTGCTATCATGATTCGCCTGTGACATCAGTAAAGGTGATGAAAAAAAGGAAAGGATACAAATCAAATTGAGGATTTTCATACATTAAATTTTAAATCCAAAATTAGACTTACAAGAAAATTAAGATGCTGATGTAGATCAATGGTTTGAATGATCGGATGTGTTATGGCATGTAAAAAACAAAATGGACCATGTTAACCATTAGTAAACATGATCCATTGTTCATATGGAAGTTAAACGTTATTTTGATTTTGGAATTCTCAGTACCTGACCCGGATAGATTTTATCAGGATGTTTAAGCATTGGTTTGTTGGCTTCAAAGATTTCATTGTATCGCATCGGATCCCCGTAGAAATGTTTCGAAATCTTGGATAAAGAATCACCCGATTGCACGGTATATTTCCCAGCACCAATGTTCACATCCGGCCAAATGTCGTCATAGGCAGGGTTGATCCGTTTCACCTCATCCCAAATCGCGTTCTTGGCATGTTCGGTAGCAACTAAGCCACTGAAGTACAACTTCTCTTCCTGAATATGGATGTGCTGAACATCCATTCCAACTTCCGCTGCCGTGTCAATAACGCCTTGGTACTTTGATTTCAGTGCTTCTAAATCTGCCATGTTTTTAATCCTCCTCGGATAACCAACCTCTCAGGCTGGCCATTATTTTATAGTTTTTACTATGGAAAGTAGCGGTGGCGACAGCCAATTCAGATAATCTGGCGACTGCCCCATTTCACTTGTTGTGTGAATGGGGGGAGTCTACACAAGCCAGAAGGAGAAGGCAAATGAGGTGGGCGGAAATCTTGCGCGGTCTTTGGCGGGTGAAATTGAGGTTGGGGAAAGAGCGCGACGGCGAACTCTTCCCCCAATCGCGACAATTAATTGTAGGTTCGTTGCCAGGTATTCGATTCCGTGCGAATTTCACTGGTACTCGTGGTCACGGTTCGAGTGTTCGAAGTGGTAACAGTGTTTGATAAACGTGTCACAGGGAAAAACGGTGGCGCAAGGTTTCCGTTGGCAAACCGAGGATCAAAGAACCGATTGGTTTGCTGCCCTTTGTCGTTGATTTGCGAAAGACCGCGCGAAACGGTGCGGCTACCGCGCAACGTAATTTTGGTGTTACTGCTACAGTTATTACAATCTGTCACCCAGCCACCTGTTTGCGCCGACGAATCAGCGATAATCGCAGCCTCATTAAATGCCACCAACGCAGCATCAACTGTCATGCTTGCATTTGAACCCGTGTAGGTCGTATTGGGTGTCCACTTGATTTTCCCTGTGTTGGTGAACATTCCCAACACATTCTGCGGGACATAATTATTCGCATAAGTTACAGCAGCACCAGTATCATTCAGCGTTGGTTCTTCATAAGTAATACTTCCCGTTACTGTTATGTCACCGGTCGAAACGATAGTGAGAGCAGTTTTCTTCGATATAGCTGATGGCACTACGCCGCTTGAAGCGGCAGGACCGTGCAAATTGCTAATTGTACCATCAACAAATAATGCGACTGCTGGTTTCTGCTCAGCCGCCACAGGGTTAGTTTTATCAATCGGAACACCCTGGTAGGTCGTTGTCCCCGACGGGCCGGAAATTACTGTCGTCCCCGATGAGCTGGTGGTTGGCGGTGTAATCGTCACAGTTGTGGTACTCGTGCCTTGCTTGATTGTATAGACCTGAGCATCGTTACTTCCTCGTGTTAAGGTCATCTCGTCAACATTTCCCTTAACATAAATCCCACCGCCGTTCAGGGTTGGCGTACCGCCTGAATCGGTGGCAGGTAGGTAGACACCCGTATTAATAACTTCGCTTGCTCCCGTTCCAGTCGTCGAAGGAGCCGTCGTCCCTG
>CALMKY010000698.1 GCA_937867195.1 uncultured Saprospiraceae bacterium
TATTCGGCCGTTTTGCTTTTCCGTTTGGTGGTGCGATCGGCGAATGGGTGACATATTATTTGCACAATATGATCGGCATGGTCGGGCTATTTGGATTGTTGATCCTGGTGCTGGCCGTAATATTCATGTGGAATTATAATCCTGATTTGTCGGAGCTGGAAGTACCTTCTCTTCAGCTTGCCGGTGAAAATAGACCTATAAAATCTTTTGGTTTAGGTAATGCATTTAATTTTTTTAAAAAATCCAATGCACCGGCTGCTGCGCAATCTGCAGCCGTCCCTGAGGAAGATGAATCTGTAAAAGCAATAACTCCTTCCAGGGCACCACGTAAAATAGAACTTGATTTTGATAATCCACCGGTAGATGATTCATTAGAAATCATACCGCCTATAGATGAGACTCCCTATAAACCTCAATATGCCGACTTAGGTGAATTGAAAAATGATCCCACACTTGATTTTGAAGAAATAAGATTAGGATCCAAACCTGAGAATAGATTGGATGCAGAATTACTCGATCTTGAAATACAAACTCCGTCCGTATCAGATGCATTGCCTGTGATATCGGCAGAAGACCACGAAGCGATTCCATCGGGTCTGGCATCGCAGGATATGACTCCAAAGATCGATGAAGCAGCATATCGTAATCTTGCACCCTACGATCCTGATTCTGAATTATCAAAATTCCAATTACCCCCCGTGGAATTATTGACCGATTATTCAGATGCAAACTTTGAGATCGATCGTGCCGAACTCGAAGCCAATAAAGACCAGATCATCGAGACACTGATGCATTATAAAATCGAGATTACCAAGATCAGGGCTACCGTTGGACCTACCGTTACGTTGTACGAAATCATTCCCGCTCCCGGAGTACGCATTTCCAAAATCAAAAACCTGGAAGATGATATTGCCCTTAATCTATCAGCTCTCGGCATCCGCATCATAGCACCGATACCCGGTAAGGGAACCATCGGTATCGAAGTGCCCAATAAGAAAAAACAAATCGTAGGTCTTAAAGATCTCATCGTATCAGAAAAGTATTCTCAGACGAAAATGGATCTGCCGATTGCATTAGGACGCACGATATCCAATGAAGTATTTATCGCTGATCTTGCCAAAATGCCCCATTTATTGATCGCCGGTGCCACCGGTCAGGGTAAATCGGTCGGGATCAATGCCATCCTGATGTCATTGCTTTATAGAAAACATCCATCCCAGGTCAAGCTTGTACTGATCGATCCTAAAAAAGTAGAATTGTTTCCATATTCCAAGCTTGAGAATCATTATCTCGCTTATTTGCCGGACCAGGACGAACCCATCGTAACCGAAACAAACAAAGTGATCTATACATTGAATTCACTTTGTATCGAAATGGATACCCGTTATGATTTATTAAAGAAAGCAGAAGCTCGTAATATTAAAGAATACAATAAAAAATTTACTGCCCGACAGCTTAATCCGGAGAAAGGACATCGTTTTTTACCGTTCATTGTATTAGTAATCGATGAGTTTGCAGATATGATTATGACGGCCGGTAAAGAAGTCGAATTGCCCATCGGTCGACTTGCACAGCTTGCGCGTGCCGTGGGTATTCACTTAATCATCGCTACGCAAAGGCCATCTGTCAATATTATCACCGGTGTGATCAAAGCAAACTTTCCGGCGCGACTTGCATTTAAAGTATCCTCCAAAGTTGACTCCCGTACTATCCTCGATACCGGAGGCGCTGATCAATTAATAGGCAGCGGAGATATGCTACTCAGTGTAGGCGGTGATATGGTGAGATTACAATGTGCTTTTGTCGATACACCAGAGGTAGAAAGTGTACTTTCTTTCATTCATGATCAAAAAGGATTTTCTACTCCTTATTTCTTACCGGAATATACCGGCGAAGATGGTCCCGGAGGTGCTGACAAAGCGATCCTGGAAGATCTCGATGAGATGCTTGATGAAGCAGCTAAACTCGTAGTGCAAAATCAACATGGTAGTACCTCGATGATTCAGCGGAGGCTAAAGCTTGGTTACAATCGTGCAGGCCGTATTATGGATCAACTCGAATTACTCGGCATCGTAGGGGCCGGTGAAGGATCCAAACCCCGTGAAGTACTTGTACAAAGTGAAATGGAATTAAACAGGATTTTGGAAAGGGTGCTGGGCAAAGAAAAGGATACACTTTTTTGATGATATTCAGCATTCATCGATTGAGAGGAATACATCCTGGTAGAAAATGGGATCAAGTAATTCTCCGGATCTTTGACCTTTGATCACTTTGGCTACCATCCGCCTGGTAAGTTTCTCTTCGCAATGCCATCAGGTTTTTAAAGTTTAAAATTCAGACGTTGATGTTTTCGCATGACATGTTGTATATTCATTGAATAATTTTTATTGAATGAAAACCAGTACTCGCATCCTGTTATCCATCATGATGTTTCTCCAATATTGCGTATGGGGTTCATGGTATGGCCAGATGAGCAAATATCTTACCGTGCAGTTAAATGCAAGTGGTGACCAGGTAGGTGCAGCGTATGCTACTTTTTCGATCGCCATGATCATCGCTCCTTTTTTTATCGGCATGCTCGCTGACCGGTATTTTGCTGCTCAGAAAGTATTGGGACTTCTCAATATCCTTGGTGCGGCACTATTATTCGGCATCACGAGGATTTCCAATCCAAATTCATTTTTTTGGGTCATGCTATTGTATTGCCTGAGTTTTGCGCCTACGATTTCCCTGGTTAATTCGATATCCTTAAGAAATATGAAGGATCCGGAGAAAAATTTTCCATCGATCCGTGTATTGGGCACCCTGGCCTGGATCGTGATCACGAATGTCATTGGATTTATGGGAGTCGGAGATAGCGCGGCTATTTTTTACATAGGAGCCTTGGCGGCATTGTTCATGGGGATCTATTCTTTTTTCTTGCCACATACACCACCGGTAACGAATGGAGCTACCCGTTTCGCTCAAATTATCGGTAAAGATGCATTTGTATTGCTTAAGGATCGCAGCTTTTTGATCTTCTTGTTATCGTCCATAGCAGTTTGCATTCCACTTTCATTTTATTATACATGGGCCAATCCATCATTGACCGATGCATTTGCTGCTAGTTTTCCAAATGCAGATCGCAATTCATTCGGTATTGAAAATAAGATGTCGCTCGGTCAGGTTTCGGAAGTATTGTTTATGGTATTGCTCACAGTTGTGTATAGATCATGGGGAGTGAAGAAAATCCTCATCGTTGCATTGATAGCCTGGATTGTACGTTTTATTTTCTTTGGCATCGGCGATGCAGGGAGCAATGTTTGGATGCTTTACCTGGCCATCATTTTGCATGGAGTTTGTTTCGATTTCTTCTTTGTATCGGGTCAGATCTATACCGATAGCAAAGCGGGCGTCGCTATCAAATCTCAAGCTCAGGGCCTGATCGCTTTGGCGACGTATGGTTTCGGTATGTTGATAGGGTCAATCGTTTCGGGAAGAGTCAAGGCCATCTATACAAAAAGCGGGATTACAGATTGGCTTAACGTATGGTCTGTACCGGCAATGATCGCCGTGATGGTATTGATCTTATTTATAATATTTTTCAAAGAGGATAAGACCAAAGCAAGTTTCGCGGGTTGATCAGGGCCTTTTCGATTTAAAAAACTTTTTCATTAATACGGCACAATCTTCCTGCATCAGACCATATTCCAGTTTTGTTTTAGGATGTAAAATTTCTTTACCATATTTCATAAACCCATATTTATCATCAGCGGCGCCATACACGATCCGGCCTATTTGAGACCATCGTAATGCACCGGCACACATGACACAAGGCTCAATCGTAACATACAATGTACAATCGGGCAGATATTTTGCTCCTAAAAACTCAGCTCCTGCACTGATGGCAATCATCTCAGCATGAGCAGTAACATCCTGCAATCTTTCTGTTTGATTGTGACCACGACCAATGATTTTATGATCCAATACAAGGACTGCACCTACCGGCACTTCACCAGCTTCAAAGGCCATGACGGCCTGTTCGATAGCTTTTTTCATAAAATGAAGATCATCCATGATGCGGTGTTATATAAAGACAAAAATAATTGAATAGGGTTAGACCAATAACAAACCATTTTTCCTCAACAGACTCATCTGCCTGCTTTGCCAAAATACATCAAAGTTTTTTAATCCGGCAGAATGATATAATTCTTTCAGTTGTTTAAATGAGATCACTTCTCTTTGTGCCGGAGAAACGATATCCAATATCGCTAATAACCAATCGCCTTGCTCTTTATCGATTTTGATACTATAGGTTTTCGTGTTTTCATGGAACGTAAGAATGGCCAGTTCGAGATCTT
>CALMKY010000699.1 GCA_937867195.1 uncultured Saprospiraceae bacterium
ATAAGGACTTTTATAATACCCATCAATCTGACTCAATAGATTGGAACCTTTCGTAGTACCGTTGCCCAATGCTTCTTTGAGCGCTTTGACGATTTCATCAATCGTGATCGCAGAGCCATCGGTCGGGATACCCAGTTTTTTCAATTCAGCACAAGAGACCAACAAGATCGTGATCATCGCAAACACCATTTTCTTCATATTATTTAGATTTTGTTTTTATACCAACGACTCAATATGATTTTTAGTTAGTTAGGGTTTTATTAAAATCTTAGATCTAAAAATACAATTTATCCACAGATTAAATCAAAGTTCATTTAGTTTGCGATTGGCATCTTCTATCATTTCTTTTGCAGATCGGTGTTCCAGATTACGAATCGAGATATTCTGCAAGATCGATTGTAATTTGATTAATCCGGTTGAGTCGTGTGATGTATTGAATACATCGCGGAGGATCCTGATCTTTTCATATGCTGCGATTCCTTCATTTATTTTTTCAAATCGAATCGAACTGTAAGGGCCGGGATACACGAAATAGGTATCTCCACCGGGCCACGACCCGAATCGTGAATCTTTTAATGGGTCAGATGGCCAACTGTTATAGGCCCATCTCAAATATCCGTCCAATTGTTTTGCCGCAGCATACCATCCCATAAAAGCCGTTTCTGAAGGAGGTGAAAATGTAAAAATATTCGGTTTGTTTTCGGGGCAAGCCGTATAAAAAGTTGAATATTGATGTTTTGACTTACGTTTATTTAAAACATCCTCCGGAAAATTTAAATTAGAAGCGATACAATAATCATTTAATTCCGATTCTATTTCGGGATGATATCCCCCCGCTAAAGAAATCTTCCATGCAGGATCGACCGATTTGATGACTCGAATGGCAGCCTGCATATCCTGCAAAGTCCTTTCATCCATAGCGATCATGGTCTTTTGAAACCAGTTTTTACTTTTAAGATGCCTGGTAAAATCTTTGATCATGACAGACCAATGATGAGCATAGGCAGAATCTCCCGGTCTTGTTACTAAAAAAGTATCCCGATTCAGCAGCATGTCATGATAATAAAATCGATTGTTCCAGGGAATCATACTATAGCAATTGATTTGCTGATCAATACCAAGAGAAATCATAAAATCAACCCATCGATCGAAGATCGTATAATCAAATTGCCAGGTACCCTCTTTGGTTTTATTCCATCGGATCATGGATTGATAGATATCCAATGTCTGACTATTCCATGGATCGTAAATAATGGATGCTGTAATTACTTTTTGACCTGCTTCTGCCAGCATTTTAAAATAGGGTTTCATGACCGTAAAATGATTTTCACTCCATGGTTTTACTTTGTGTACCCGGGCTATCGCATAAGGGTTTTGCCATAGATCCAGATGAAATCCAAAACTTCCGGATGGAGGAAGTGTACGGTCTGTCACTTTCAGATGTATGGTTAGCCGGGCCAGTAATTTTCCATTATGTGTACAGCTTATAGTACCCTCGTAATCTCCGGGATATGCATTGGTAGGAATGAGGATACTAAGCCAGATAGTCTTACAAGTGTTGGAAGTAATCGAAACAGTAGATAGTTTTTCTCCTATGATATCTTCTACCCTGGATGAATCCAGTCCTTTGGGCATCTCACAGTTATCTCCTTTTGGACTCAGGGTATCAGTCCATACGTAGTCTGTTTTATAAGATTGGATCTGATCTGCAGAAATAATATGATGATTTTCAGTTTTAAATGGAAAAGGTTTTATTTGGATTCTCTCCATTGGCTCATGGCTCCAGATCAGGATTTGATGACTTATTTTTTCACCTTTCCATCCTCTTGCTTGCCAGGTCGTGGAAGTATCTATTACAGGTGGCTTGTTCATATCATATCGAACATCAGAACTACCAAACTTTATCAGGTATGAAGGGTCGTGAAACAATTTTTGTTGGACTACTTCATGATCAGATTCTTTGTTATTCAATAACCGATACAGTGCAAAAGAAATCAACATGGTTAGTACCAATACTATACTATTCAGTCTTATCATATGCTTATAAAAATACAATAAACGGATAAAGTGAGATTAATAAATAGCAGATCAGAGTGATTTTTATCCGGATCTTTACACAATCGATTGCAAATCGGCCAAACTAGTTATACATTAGTTACTTAAAAAATTACAGATTTGAATTATGAATAAAAATTGGTTCGTTGTGCTGTTCGCATTTTTATCGTCATGGATACAAGCCGAAAACGTAAAGACATTGGAAATTGGTGCACAGGCTCCGGATTTTAATCTCAAAGGCATTGATGGTAAAAACTACAATCTTAAGAAATTTGCTAAAGCTGATGTCCTGGTGATTCTATTTACTTGTAATCATTGTCCTACCGCCCAGGCTTATGAAGACCGGGTCATTCAATTTGTAAATGACTATAAAGATAAAAAAGTTACCCTGGTAGCTATTCAACCAAATTCGGATAGATCAGTTCGATTTGATGAACTAGGTTATACAGACCTCAGTGATAGCTATGATGAAATGATATTGAGGGCAAAAGACAAGAAATACAATTTTGTCTATTTATACGATGGGGGTACGCAGGAGATTGCCCATAAATATGGTCCTGTGGCTACGCCTCATGTATTTGTATTTGATAAATCCCGGAAATTACAGTACCAGGGACGCATCGATGATAATGAACATATCGGCAGACAAACGACTCATGAATTGACAGATGCAGTGGACGCATTGCTTATGAACAAACCGGTTAGCACGCAAAACACCAAGACCTTTGGTTGTAGTATTAAATGGTTTGATAAAGCACCTACCAAAGTAACGGAAGTATCGAAATGGGCTACAGAACCGGTGGCTTTGGAAAAATTAGATCTCGATGGTATTCAATCCCTTGTAAGTAATGCAGGTGGTAAAAAATACCGATTGATCAATTTCTGGGCGACATGGTGTGGACCCTGTGTAAGTGAATACAGCACATTTGTGGAAGATCACCATATGTATCGACGGCGTAATTTTGAAATGATTTCCGTATCCATGGATACTCCGAAAGATTACGACAAAGCTTTGGACTTTCTCAAAGAAAAATATTCATCTTTCAGAAATGTAATCTATGATGGAACTGATAAATATAAGTTGATCGATGCGGTCGATCCGAAATGGCAAGGAGCCATACCCTATACGATCCTGGTGTCACCGGAAGGAAAAATAGTATTCAGTCAGATGGGAATGATAGATGTACGAGCTGTGCGCAAAGCAGTGGCCGATCATATTGGTCGATATTATGATTGAGGTAATTAGTTTCTATTAAAATTGAAAATGCCTAAATTGCCCTGAAATAATCATTAATACAGAATGAAACCTTCCGTTTTAATCACCGGTGTATCTACCGGTATAGGATATGCAACAGCCAAGTATCTAAAGGATCAAGGATACCATGTATTTGGCTCTGTCCGTAAATATGATGAGGCGGAAAAACTGGAAAAAGAAATGGGCCCCGGATTCACGGCATTGGTATTTGATGTCCGTGATAAAGCGATGGTAGAGAAGGCTGCCACGAGGGTGAAAGAAATCATTGGAACCAATTATCTCAGAGCGATTGTCAACAATTCCGGCATTGCAGTATATGGCCCGCTGCAACATGTATCTGTCGATCAGTTTCGGGATCAATTGGAAGTCAATGTTATCGGAGTATTGAATGTACTGCAGGCATTTCTTCCTTTAGTAGGTGCCGAGAAAAATCAAACGGATAAACCAGGTAAAGTAATCAATATCAGCAGTGTGGGTGGAAGACTGGCCAGACCATTTTATGGCCCTTACAATGCATCGAAACACGCTATTGAAGGTATGACCGATGCTTTGCGCAGGGAATTATTGGATTTCGGTGTCGATGCGGTCGTTATCGAACCGGGCCCGATCCAATCTGAAATCTATCAAAAGGCAAAAGAAGATAACGAGACATTTCCCGGTACGATCTATCATGATCTGCTAAAGCATAAATCAAAATTTATCGAAGTGGCTCAAAAAATATCCTTGCCTGCATTGGATGTGGCGAAACTGATACATCAGACCATTCAATCACCCAAGCCTCCCACTCGACAAATCATTGTCGCTAAAAAATGGATGATCAAACTTTTGATGAGGTTACCGGACCGCATAGCGGATAAAATGATATTAAACCAAATGAAAGGTGCCATGAAAGATTAGATTTAATCCTCCCTTTGTGAAATATATACTGATCACTATATGTACGTTGACCTGCATAATGAATTTTGGTCAATCCAATTGTCTTGTTTTTGAAGAATTCACCATTAAGTCTAAAATACTCAATGAAAGTATCAGAGCAGGAATATACAAACCTGAGAACTACAATGGTCAATTACAAAAATACAGATCCATCTTTGTCCTGGACGGAGATTACCTTTCTCCACTGGCAGCGACCAATGTAGAATCTCTTTCCTCTGCCGGTAATTCGACGCCTTGCATTATTATCTCCATCCTATCTAATAACCGACAACGAGATTTTACTCCGGTCTCTGATAGTACCGGATATCAGGATTCAAAAGGTTCCGGTGGTGCTGATCATTTTTTAAAGTTTTTGGAAAATGAACTGATTCCACAAGTTGAAAAAAAATATAATTTATCTGAGAATAGAATTATCCTTGGGCATTCATTGGGTGGATTATTAGCCTATTATTCATTTCTATACAATGAACGGCTTTTCCCGACGATTATTTCGATAGATGGAAGTCTATGGTGGGACCACGGAACAATCGGAAAAAAATTTATTGAAAAAATGACTCGCATGCCCAATTACCATGGTGAAATA
>CALMKY010000700.1 GCA_937867195.1 uncultured Saprospiraceae bacterium
ATCAAAAAATGAATAGTTTGCTAAATAGCCTCCAGGCGATAAATTAAGATGTAAGGGAATTGAACCATTGATCACAATGGTTTTGCCGGGTTGTGACGGATCTGGGTAACTAATTTCAACGCGTTGATTTACTTTGGAACAATCCTCAACCAATATCGTATCCAGCGCAAAAGATGCAATGCATTGGGAACCTGCCTGTAAATGGAGATTCTTTAATTCTGCGACCAAGGGTGGAGTAATATCTTCAACCTGGACATTTTGTATAAAGATGGAATCTTTTCCAAGGCAACCACTTTTAATCGACCATTGTCTCCTTATTTTATAACCGGCACCACATCCCGGGATGATCACATCTGAATAGGTAATCCGTGTAATGCAGATGCCATCAGAATCCTTCAGAATAATTCCATTGTACGAAGGGTAAATGCGACCCGCTGTATGATCGATGACATTATCTTTATTGAGATCAAAATGGTTAAATAAATACTCTGGTGTCAGGGCGAATGGACTTGTGTTGTTTACTAAAGAACAAGTAAGCTTTATGTCCGACGGGTACACGGTGGAGTCCAATTTAAATTTTTCAATGTAGATGGTATCGCTGCAAACGGTTACTAATTTTGATGTATCGCTCAATTCGATGTTTCGTACGATATATCCAATATACAGTTGACTGCAATCCAATGCATAAAAAACAGAACTTTTAATCAAAGCAGATACCTGTGCACAATTAGTAGCACGATGTATCTTTTTTAAATTCTGATCGTATTCAAGACAGGAAACCGTATCGTTTACACAAAACGATAGTGCGGCCGATTCTCTTACAGTTACATATCCAAAGCAGGAATTTTTACTCGCTGAATCTTTCACTTCGTATAAAAAAGTTTTACCTACATGGCTATGATTGACCGCATGATTTTTGAAGACATCTGTATTCGGTGGATAAAATAAATTAAGTTGGTAATTGCATGCGCTGGAAACATTGGATGCAAATTTTGATAAGGATGGAATACGGTAGCATGTATCAACCGGAATTTCCAAGATCAAATTTCCATTACACTGGGGTGTGCATACCGAAACACTGTCACTTTTCTTATGTACAATGAAATCGGCTTCCCAACCGATTGAATTACCAATGGTCGTACAAAACCATTGAACTGTAATACATCCATCGGATGCTTTGCTCTTGAGTAACGTACCGGTGGTCAATTTCATGCCGTTGAGGGACACACCTTGATTTTGACTATCAAACAGGGTAGGGCCGGAAACAAACTTTCCTGAATAGATTCGCATGCGATCACCTGTGACGATATGAAACTCGGTAAAATTGATGCACACGGAATCGTTGGTGGCAGAGCAAAATGTAAATACCGATGTGCAGTTTGCATTTTCGTTAAATGGATCATCACAATTTTTATAATTACCTGGCTGATCAGGTAGTTTACTGCCCCCAGGGCCACCTGAATCATAATACTTATCTCCGGTAATTACATTGATTAATGCAATGTCTTTATCGATGCCATGAAGGATGACCTGGTTTTGACCAATACTATTGAAAAATGATAATAAAAATACTATTGAAGCAATGCTTCTGAATATGCGTGTAATGAGATATGAGTTAAAGTATGGCACTTTACCCTATTGTCTAAAATTCTGGTTCGTAAATGTCGTTTTGCTTTTCTTGCGATCAGCAGCACAAAAATAGTCTAATCGCCGCGGTGCTAGGGGAAGTTTTAGTTAAAATTTGAAATATAAATTATAGTAATACACACCAACTGGATGTCATGTAATCAAATGTCGTTCTTTGGCTGTCATAAGCAAGGCCATTGTATTTTTCACCCCCAGCTTTCTGAATAAATTTTTACGATGTACAGCAACGGTCTGTTCTGAAATAAACAAATGTTGCGCTATTGATCGATTGTTGTATCCTTTGGTGATTAAAACCAAGATCTCTTTTTCCCGAGAAGTTATGTTGAAATCAAGTTTAGGAGAAGATTTATTCGTATTGATATCGTTCAGATCCGGGTGAATCCTGAATCCATGTGGAGTAATAACCTGGTTATTCAGTATTCCATCGATTGCCTGTATTAATTCAGACTCGGCACAATCATTGTAAATAAAACCATTCGCTCCTTTTACCAGGCCTTTTCGCATTACATCTTCATATCCTACAGTCGTAATCATTAAAATGACTGCTTTCCTCATCTTCTTTCTTAAATTGTCAATAATAGTCAATTCATCCCCTGTGCGGGTAAATACACCCAGAATCAATAAATCTGCAAGCCATTCCTGGGGCATATTGACTACTTCCTTCAGATTATCGGTAAATCCGTTAAACACCAGATAATCCCTTTTTTGACGGGAAATCACTTCACAAATGCCGATGGTGTAAATGGAAAGCGGGTATATCACCTTATATGAAATCATGCCGGCAAATACGACTTGGATTTGTTCAAAGTATGCTTACCGGATTGGTAAAGCGCATAGGTAAAACCGGGTTGAATCGAATACGCTCCGATATTCCCTTTTCGATTAAAGGCAATAAAACCAACTTGTATTTCTTTATAATTTTTATTTTTTGCCACGATTCGTTTAATGGCTTCTTCGCAAGCTGACTGAGGAGATCTACCCATCCTCATCAGTTCAACGATCAAAAAGGTCGAACATTGTCTTAAAACAAGTTCACCTAAGCCAGTACCTGTAGCGGCCCCAATTTCATTATCAACATATAAACCGGAACCGATAACAGGGCTATCCCCCACTCTTCCATGCATTTTATACGCGAGACCACTGGTGGTGCATGCTCCTGCAATATTTTGGCTATGATCCATGGCAATCATGCCGATGGTATCGTGATTTTCAATATTGATGACCGGTGAATATTGTGATGTTTTCTTCCATTCCTCCCAGGCCAGCCTGGATTTTTCTGTCAATAAATTTTCCTTGCTAAAGCCTTGCTGTATTGCAAATTGCAAAGCACCCGCTCCGGCTAGCATGACATGCGGACTGTTTTCCATTACTTTTCGAGCTACCCCAATGGGGTGTACAATATTCTCCAGTGCACATACCGAACCAGCTCTTCCCTTATGATCCATGATGCAGGCATCCAATGTGACGATGCCATCCCTGTCTGGAAGACCGCCATAACCCACTGAGTTGTTTAGAGGATCTCCTTCCGGTACCATGACACCTGTCTCCACAGCATCTAATGCGCTACCTTTTAGATCCAATACTTTAGCCGCAGCCTGGTTAGCCGCCAATCCAAAGTCCCACGTACTTATGATCAAGGGTGTCTTGATTGAATGGAAACGGACTCCGGAGACTACATAAGGAGCAGCAGAAAATGCAGACATTTGCCTGATAAAATTTCTCCTGCCATGAAAATTTTTCATATTGAATAATAACAATTATTTGATAGCAAGATAATTACTTTTGAACTTTTAGATGGAAACAATAGGATTCACAGCATATAAATTATTATCACGGTTTGTAGGAAGGATGTCCGATACCAGTCTGTATAGACTTTCGACTTTTCTCAAATTTATTTTATTAAACGTAATTGGATATCGAAAAGAAGTCGTGATACAAAATTTAAAGAAATGTTTTCCTGACAAATCAAACGAAGACATTCATCAGCTGACCCATCAATATTACCAGAATTTATGTGATCTTATTCTGGAAGCGCTTGCCGCACATGCCTGGCCTTTGGAAAGAGTACGTTCCCATATTCAATTTACCAATACTGAAATATTAAATCCATTTATTGAACATAATATAAAAATGCTTGGATTGGCTGCGCACATGGGTAACTTTGAATTGGCGGCCATATTAATTCCCAAAACCATCCGCGCGGCCATTTATGCGGTGTATCGGCCATTAGCTAATAAAAAGATCGATGCAGGACTATCAAAACAAAGAAGTAGTACCGGATTGATATTAGTAAAGCCTACTCAATTAAGGAAGACGATGGATTCCATGCCAAGTCCAAGCATCCTCATTTTGGTTGCTGACCAGAATCCTTCTAAAATAGAGAAAGCCGTTTGGGTTGATTTTTTAAACATGGAGACCGCATTTGCACAAGGACCTGCCGAGCTGGCCATGAATTACCAGTTGCCTATCGTCTATTTTGATCTCAAACGAATAAGTCGAGGGAAGTATGAGTGTGAATGTTCAGTCTTAGTTGAAAACGCTTCTCTTGTCACTAAAAATGAAATAATCAAAAAATATGCAGAAAAAATATCGCAATCCTTAGTCCAAAGACCGGATGACTGGCTTTGGTCACATAAACGGTGGAAGTGGCGAAAAGTAGATGACAAGGTAGAACGAACTATTTATTAAAAAACTGTCACACCTGATTGAATAATAAATGTATATATTTAATTTTCGCAGCCTGTACCCTTCAGCTGTACCTGCACAATACGATCCTTGGTCAGGATACTTTAAAAAATAATTTAATAAAAAAAAAAAATAATTTAAAAAAAAAAAA
>CALMKY010000701.1 GCA_937867195.1 uncultured Saprospiraceae bacterium
TCATCATATCTCATCGATTTAGTACTGTGCGAATGGCAGACAGGATATTGGTACTCAGACAAGGAGAAATGTTGGAAATAGGGAGCCATGAGGAATTATTGGAGAATAAGGGATTGTATTACGAATTGTTCTCTTTGCAGGCCCAGGGGTATTTGTAAAATCATGATTAGTAATTATCACCCTACCTTTGCATCCTGATGAGTAAACACGGTCGCGTTTTGGTAGCCATGTCAGGCGGAATAGATAGTACGGTTACAGCTATGCTATTGCACGAACAAGGCTATGAAGTGGTCGGGATCACGATGAAGACCTGGGATTATGCCAACAGTGGAGGTTCTAAGAAAGAGACAGGATGCTGTTCGCTTGACTCGATCAATGATGCACGGGCAGTAGCGGTCAAGATGGGTTTTCATCATTTTATCATCGATATACGCGAGGAGTTCGGGGACTATGTCATTGATAATTTTGTAGACGAGTATCTAGCAGGTCGTACACCGAACCCTTGTGTGTTATGCAATACCCATATCAAATGGGAATCTTTGCTCAAACGGGCGGATGCGCTGGATTGCCATTATATTGCTACAGGACATTATGCGAGGATTCATCAATACAATGACCGTTACTATATATCGAGAGCAGAGGACCGCAGTAAAGATCAATCGTATGTACTGTGGGGGCTGACACAGTCCTGTATGTCCCGTACTTTATTTCCTCTCGCAGATTTTACTAAACCACATGTACGCAAAATGGCCTCTGAACGTGGTTACGAAGAGCTTTCCAAGAAAGCAGAGAGCTACGAGATTTGCTTTGTACCTGATAATGATTACCGAGGTTTTCTCAAAAGACGCAATCCGGAATTGGAGTCAGCTTTGCGGGGTGGACACTATCTTGATCAGAAAGGCACTGTAATTGGTGTACACGATGGTTATCCATTCTATACCATCGGTCAACGCAAAGGTTTAGGCATTCATCTTGGTGAACCTATGTTTGTTACCGAAATCATACCGGATAAAAACATCGTAGTGTTGGGTCGTGAATCTGATTTACAAAGAAACGTCATGCAGGTATATAAAACCAACTGGCAGAAATATGATTCACCCGATCAAATGGAATGTACCATTAAGATACGATATCGGGACGCTGGTACGATCGGTGTAATCAACAGTGATGCCGGTCGGGTACAAGTACTGTTCAATGTGGCAGCAAAATCAATCGCTCCGGGTCAGTCTGCCGTGTTTTATGAGGGGGATGATGTGATTGGAGGAGGTATCATACAAAGTGGCCAGCTAATCAATCCTAATTGACATGATGAAATACTGGGTGATCTTTTCTCTATCTTTAATGATGGCATCCTGTGTAAAGAATACCACTGAAACATTGGATCTTGAAATTGATAAACTATATTTTCCTCTCCAAATAGGTAAATACAGGGAATACAGAGTCGACTCCATCTTGTACCGGCAAGGAAAATATTTAGATTCCATCAGTACCATGATGCGGGAGGAAATCATTTCCAGCGGTCGGGATACATCGGGTGATTATTTTATCCTGCTCAGATCTTTTAGAAAAATGCAGTCAGAGCCATGGACTCCAGTCTCAAGTCTTACAGCCAGAATCAAAGATTATAAATTAATCATAAATAACTCGAATCAGGCGACCGTATCCCTGGTATTTCCAATTGAAGCAGGAACTTCGTGGGATGCGATGGCTTTGATCAAAGGAGAAAATGTACTCTTTGATGTAGCCGGCGAATCAGAAGAAATCTATAATAAATGGGGTCAATT
>CALMKY010000702.1 GCA_937867195.1 uncultured Saprospiraceae bacterium
TTCATTTACCAATTTTATATAGGAAATGATTTATTCGACCTGTCTCATCCATATCATTCGGCAGGCATTTCCTTGTTGAGAAAAATATATTGGTTTTTGTCTGATCATATTCTATGCCTGTCCTTCTTAAATTTCAGGTTGGCGGGTTTTCGTTATCATTATTTTGATGATGCAGGAGGAGCCTACAGCGGTAAAAATATTGATTCGTTTACTATTGATACTTATTCAAAAAGAGAAAAATTTATTTACAAAGCAGAACCATCGATTATTGAAAACTCATTGTTTCTGGAAAATGGAAGGAGCCGGGATTGGGAAAGCTTCAAAAAAAAATTTTCAGAAATATTACTCCATTTAAACGATACCATTCCTAAGTATTTCGTATTGATTCCGCACGAATCCATGCTAAGTGCTGCACTTAAAAAGAAGCACGTGCAATTAGGAGCCATATTTAATCATGATACGATCAACGAATATCCTTTAGTATTGGAAATCAAACAATTTTGTGCAGTTCATCATATTACACTGATCGATTTTACACATCCACCGGTAGATTCCAGGTTATACCCTACATTATTCTATTCTAACGATCCACACTTAAGTTTGTTTGGTCAACAAATCTTAGGACAACAGGTATTGAATGAAATGAAAGTGCACAAATAAATTCCTATGAGTTTAAACCTTGTCAAGATAGTAGGGTGAGCATGGAAGGAAATTCAAGTTCAAGAGTTTGAAAATTGTAATACATTCGCACGGAAGGTATGTACGTCCTGGGTATTTCTGCTTTTTTTCATGACTCATCGGCTGCAGTATTAAAGGATGGAGTGATCGTCGCAGCCATGCAAGAAGAAAGATTGTCGCACGTCAAAAACGATAAGTCATTCCCAATCCTTTCTATCCAATCCTGTCTGGATTTACTTGAACTAGACATTCACGATATAGATTTGGTAGTGTTTCATGAAAAACCATTTTGGAAATTTGAAAGAATAATGTATACAGTAGTCCGTTCGATGCCATTTGGTTTCACTCAATTTATTCAAATTATCCTGAACTGGATTCCCAAGCGATTGAATACAAAATATGAAATCAGAAAGAAATTAGGAACCAAGAAAGAAATAATTTTTGCGGATCATCATATGTCACATGCAGCATCGGCATTCTATAATTCAGGGTTTGATCAAACGGCCATTTTAATCATGGATGCAGTCGGTGAGTTCGCTACGACCAGCATAGGATTTACGAAAGGAAACAAAATTATTTTTATAAGACAAATACATTTCCCTCATTCGTTAGGTTTGCTGTATTCTGCCTTTACTCAATATTGTGGGTTTAAAGTAAACTCCGGCGAATATAAGCTCATGGGAATCGCGGCGTACGGTAATCCCAGATACAAATCGATGATTTACGATCACCTGATACGCGTGTTCCCAGACGGATCTTTTGAATTAAACTTGCAATATTTTAGTTTCACCGAAGGGCATCAGATGATCAATAAAAAGTTTTGCGATTTATTCGGACAGCCGGCGCGATTGCCTGAATCTGATCTGACTTCATTTTATTCAGACATAGCAGCCTCGATACAAACCGTATTGGAAGAAATCGCCATTCAGCAGGTACACTATTGCCGTCAAATGACTGGTTTGAAAAATATTGTATTCGCCGGTGGAGTCTTTTTGAATTGTCGAATGAATCAAAAAATCGCAGAACAGCAAATTTTTGATCGTCATTACTTTTACTCATGTCCCGGAGATGCAGGAACTTCCATCGGAGCAGCTTATCTCGGCTATTTCGACTATTTACAAAATGAAAGAATCCACCCGGTACATCGGACGAGTTATCTCGGTTGCCGGCTCATCCAATCAAAATCGCCAACAGATCTCGAAACGAAATTGAATTTTTGGAACATAAGTTATGCGAAAATTTCGGATGGATTTCATTCCATTGCAAAATTATTGGCCGAAGGAAAAATTATTGGTTGGGCTGATGGAGCGTTGGAGATGGGGGCAAGAGCTCTTGGTCACAGATCGATCCTCGCGGATCCAAGAAATCCTGCAATGAAAGATATCCTGAATAAAAAAATAAAACGACGAGAAGAATTCAGACCATTTGCCCCCGTCATTCTTGATCAATATGTTCATTCTTATTATAAATTGAACAATGCAAATTATGATTCCATGATGGTCACAGCCAATGCCAATTCCAATGCCATTTTAAATATGCCTTCCGTCGTCCATCTGGATGGCACGTCCAGAATCCAGGTATTGTCTGAAGATCAAAATCCATCTTTGTATAGTTTGCTCAGGGCTTTTCACTCGATGACAGATTGCCCTGCCTTGATCAATACTTCTTTTAACCTGCGGGGTGAGCCCATGACCGCCAAGCTTGAAGATTGTTTGCATACCTTCCTATATTCAGAAATAGATGCATTGGTTTTAAATTCATCTTATCTAATCTTAAAATCTTCCGATCTTACGTT
>CALMKY010000703.1 GCA_937867195.1 uncultured Saprospiraceae bacterium
TGGGATACTGGCCGTTTTGTGCAGGGACTGATTCTGCTCCGATCCATTTAGCCTTCCATTCACCGTTACTTAAGAAGCCGGTATGCCAAAAAGCAGGAGTACCTGACATCGCCATATTCCCGTGGTTGTCCCATACCGTTAGTTTCCAATAATAACGCGTATTGCTTTTAAGGGCAGGACCCTCATATGGGATATAAATTGATTGATCCGTAGATTGCTTAGAAGTCCAGATCATATTTTTTTTATTAAAATCCGGACTTGAGGCTATTGTAATCTCGTACGAAGTCTGAGTAGTATTTTTTTGATTGGATTGCAGTTTCCAGCTAAATCGTGGATTGGTCAGGTCGAGACCCAATGGATTGACTAATTGCTCCGTCTTCAAATCATATACTTGTAATGATTGAGATGAAAGAACAAATGGCAATAAGATCAGTAGAAAGAATGAAGCTTTATTCATGGAGTAAATGTAAATAAATGCCTGAACTATTTGCGATAAGCACTTATTTAAAAGCGTCTTTGATCTCCTGGATCCCCACGCCCAATATTTTGATGGCAATTGTATTCAATGCATCTTCATCACCTGTCAAATGGACGGTTTTAGAAATGTGTTCCAGTTTTTGATCTTTGGCAAGGTGAGCGGCAGGAGAAGACGATTCGATTTCATAAAATGGGCCCATTTGTGTTCCATTGGCGAGAGGACCATCATTATAAGCGTTTACGACATCTCCATTAAATGGGTTGTCCTGTATTTTCCACATGGAATTGACATAGTCTGATATGGTATCCGGTTTTGTAAACTCTACAAAGGTTAATACTTTATGTTCCTCATCGTAGCTTGCGCAGATAGGAAGCGCTCTGAATGTATTGATCCCGACCTTGCCTCTTTGATGACCATCCGCTTTGAAATAAAACACTTTATTGGTTTTGATCAGACGATCACCGGGTACTTTACCAAAGTATTCATCGTTGATATAGGCTCCCATTTTATCGGTAGGTCCATCCTTATATGGAATCACCACCGTAGCGGTTGGACTGGGTTTAAACATACCCAGGATCCAAATGGATGGCATGCCGTTTTGTTTATTCCATTCGGTATTCCCGAGGTTTTTGATAATATTGAGTGATTCAAACCCAACGCCTCTTACTTTATCATTGAGTGCAAGACCATGATTTGTAAGGAATACGGGAGCGGGCATAAGTGTAATCCTGCGACTGATGGCAATGTCCAGATTGGTGCCGGAATAATTCGTAAGATTAAGTCTTTTAAAAAACTCTGCTTCCTGGTCTTTGAATGAAATTACTTCAAATGATTCATTATCGATTCCATAGGGTACTTGCCAATTGTCGTACGTAAATTCTGATTTTGGTTTAAAGAATAACGAGAATTGACCTCCTTCCGGACCTAGCCAGATGCGGTCTTCGCCTCCAAAGGCATTCATATGATCTTTGTATTCCTGGGATGCAATCAGATCATAATTGACCCATCCATAACTATATCCATTGAGACCATCACTGGTACTGGTCAATACTCTTCCCTGGTATTCCGGAGAAATTAGCACCATATTTTGCATTTTGTCATCGTGCAATAAAATAGGTGTCTTGCGTTGGCGGATAAATCTCAGATCAAAACCAAATGTATTGCGCTCATAATCTTTGAGAGTGACTTCCAAAATCCATTTGCGCAGATCTTCTGAATTCTTAATCACCGGCACTTTTTCAGTTGGTTTATTTTTGCAAGAAGATCCTATCAGGAATGCAAAGAGTACAAAAAGCAAATATGTTGATCGATTCATATTATGTATAAAATTAGATTGATAAGCAGAATTGATTAATTGATTTTCCATTTAGTAAATCCACTTGAAGCATTGGGTGCGGCAGCCATTCCCCAGGTGATTGCATTGGTATCGTTGTTTCCCCTGGCATATCGTACAGTTGCCGGAAAGGGAATGACGGATTTTTTAAATCGAAAACCATCTTCACTATACCAGGTCGCCTGAGCATCACTGAAAATCGCGAGGACTCCATTCCCTTGTTTTTGAAATAAGGTTGGCACACCGTCTAAGACAGCAGCACCATTATTTTGCTTGATATGATTGGTATTGACATCGGCCGATACAGCTACTCCGGTACGAGCCGTTCCATTCCAAGCATCGTAACCTGTATAATAAAGCCATATCTGTCCATTATTATTTATTGCATTGGGATCGTCCAGCCTGAAAGCATCGAAGCGTCCGCTGTGAAGATCACTCGGTAGGAGGACAGGCTGACTGCTGTTGAGTTTAATGGCTATCCGAATCAAACCATTATCATCATTAAAGATTAGTTTAGCCAAGCCAATCGCACTGCGATTGCCTTCCGAAGCATCTTTTCCATTGAAGCCATCTCCGACACCGACATAATAAAGATAAAAGAAAGCATCATCCGTAGCTTTTATAACGGTGGCTTTACTTACACCTTTGGAGTCAAAAGTTCCGGGTAAACCGGGATTGATCACCAAGCCCTGATCGGACCACGTATTACCCTGGTCTCTTGAAAAAGCATAATGTATTCTTCCCCGGTAACCTGATCCGGTATAGCTACTGTCCTTTGGTTCAGCGGTATAAAACACATAAGAATAACCCCGATTCGAAATGATATTGCTGGGTTGTGAAATGACAAATCGTGGATCCAAGACCCAACCATTGGTACCACTTAAACTAAGTTTCTTCCCTTTGAAAATATCACTTATGGATTGATTGGAATTGCCTTTGGTGTCTACCGCATTTTGTTTACATGAAATGCAAACGGAGAAATATATGATTATAAAAATGAAAAGCCTGGACATCAAATCGAATCTGATTAAATAGGAGCAGCAAAAATAATGAAATTAGGACGGATCCACCCGGTGAGAAATCCTGAGGCGAACGACAAATTGCACACAAGGAACCTATTTAGAAAACTGCTTGTGAGCAGTTGAACTGCGACTTTTTAGTTATAATTCGCGTTGTCGAAGTACAACTTCTCAAAAGCTGTACTTTTTTTAGTGCAATTTGTCGCGCACCTAAATCCAAGGCTTTGATACAACTATAAATTCAATAAACCTTAAATTAAAATTAAATCTATAAGGTTTCTAAAAAAACTGATATCAAACCGGAATAGGCTTATTAAATAAGACTACATTTATCAATTCAATAAAACTTATAACATGAATATTCTAGAATTATTACAAGGGCAACTCAGCCCTGAAGTCCTGGCCAAACTCGGTGATCAGATTGGAGTTCAAAATCCGGATCAGGTAGCCGCGGCATCACATGGAATTATCTCTACTTTATTAGCTGCATTGGGTAAGAATGCATCTACATCCGGCGGATTGGCAGCATTGGTTTCGGCCATTGATCGCGATCATGATGGAAGTATCCTCAATGATTTGTTGGGATATTTGACAGGTGGCAATGCAACGATGACCAATACAAATCCATCCACTTTACCGGATCAGGCTCCAACGCAAATACCAACTTCCGGTCCTGCATCGTCAGATGGATCGGGAATTTTAGGTCATGTATTGGGAGGCTTGCAACCAAATGTATTGGCTATGTTGTCTAAAGTCACCGGACTCGATGTAAGTAAACTCAGCCAGCTTGCAATGGTCTTAGCACCCATCGTCATGGGAGCATTAGGGCAGCAAAGACAACAAGGTACCCCGGTGGGTGGTATCGGCAATTTATTACGAACCGTTACACAAGGCGGAAGTGCACAACCTGTGATGGGATTACTCAATAAGTTTCTTGATCGCAATGGAGACGGTAGTATCATCGACGATATTGCAAGGCTGGGTATGGCTGCATTCAAAAAGTAACTAAGTTTAATTATTTGTATCCTGTCGTTATGAGCCTGTATGGGTTGATAACGACTTTTTTATTTTTACTAATATTCATTTTAGGACAACCGGACCGCTATCGATCGATTGGAGTTGTTAATATCCGATATGGATACGATCCGAAAGTAATTATATTTGATAACGCACCCTTATTTGAGGGAGGCAAACAAATGATCCCATTCATAATCTTCCATTTCACCGCGGCGGCGATACATAATATTTTTCTTTTCATCAAGTAGATAGATGACCGGAGTACCTGAAACATTGTATAGATTGCCCATATGGGCTGCATTGCCCGGGTCACCCAGATTAAGCCAATTGGTATTTGGAAAATTGGTTTTAAGGTACTGATAACACGCCGACAGTTCTTTACCTAATTTCGTACAGGATGTAACCATTTGTACATTTTTATTTTTATAACGATCGAGAGTGGATTTAATGATGGGCAATTCTTTTTTACAATGACTGCAATCCGGGGCCCAAAATACCAATAAAGTATAAGGAGCATGAACATCTGATATTTTGATCGCGGTATTATCTTCTTTGTATAAAGTAGCATCCGGGGCTTTATTGCCTACTTTCAATCGTTCGATATTATTTGCCGTTGCGATATCTTTTGATCGCTCCTGGTCACTTAGAAAAGTCGCTTTCCCTTTTTCTACATACTCTCTTACCAGGGTCACAAAGATCTGATCCAGATTGTTTTTACTCATTCTTTGGAATGAATTGAGAAGATAATTTAGATAATAATTGTATCCTGCCGGATTGGGCGCAATGAGGTCGAGGATTTTTTTAACCCGCATACCGGCATTCAACATGTTGACATCATGGGATCGGATGGCATACAGATCCAACCATAAAATACTGAGTGGACAGGACCAGAAAATATCATTTGATTTTACATCATTAATTTTAAATTGATCGTAATACGACTGACGTTTCGCGGCCATTTCATTCACTGTTCCGGAAGGTGCCGGTACATTCAATTTAGTTTGTTGAATGATGTTTGCAATAAATGTATTGGGATTGCTTTGAGCAGTAATGCTTTGAAAATCACCGATTCTTTTTTCGATGGCATACATGGCTCTGAATTTCTCTTCATTTTGAAAGACCCTCCATGCGTCTACACTATTTGCATACTGCTCCAGTAATTGGTCCATACCCGTATAATATTGAAGATAAAGATTGGTTTCGGGGGACCCGGTGACGATCATATTTTTTTGTGGATCTATGACCTGGCAACTAACTGAAAAATTTCTGGCTTGATGAGTGATGACTATTGGAAATCCCCGATTACTGGATTCATTGGCTATCGTATAGACTATATTATAAAGACCGGGGGGCAGGCTTGTTTTTATGTCAAAACTTCCGTCATGATTTTTTACTACCGGTTTATCTTTAACCAATCTTTTACCCAAATACTTGCCATAATAGATGGTATCCCCTTCAAATCCCTTAATGGTGATTTTAATATCTTGCGCAAAAGCATTCAATGAAAAAAACAGGATGCATCCGGTGAGGATTCCCTGCAATGAAATATTCATTTTATTTTTTAATCAAAGATATTATAAGTGGTGGGTATTTTCAATTCTGATACTTCAAGTGAATGGTCGGATCTTAATGAATGCTTTATGCAAATTTGAAAAGAGATTTCATTACGAGAAATGATTTTATTTACGAGGCTCTAATATAAACGCAGCATCCTGACCCATATAATTACTATGTCCACCTTCCTCTTTGAGGACAGGAATGCTGAAAGTCAATCTACCGTCCTTTAATTCAGCTGTCGTCTCATAAATAAAAGCAGCCCGCCACGTATGGTATATCCTGATCCGATAGGTCGTATTGTATGAAGCGCTTGGTCTATTGATATTTTTCATTACCAGTGAAACAGTTGTACCGGTCACATCGCTATCCGGATTGACAACCCAACCAAAGGTCATCTGATCGCTAGCAATCGCAAAAGCATGTTTACCTCCCGAGATCGTATCGATACGGGATACATTGGAAAGCTTTGCCATCGGAATTTCCTTCGCAAACCGACTTAGCGAACGCAATTGTGCTGTCACGATATTATCATTTAAATAATTTCCATAAGCCCACCAAAAAGGTGACATGGCCGATCCCTTAGCTAACGATATCCAAATTGTATTATGATACATCGCCTGATATCCCGGCATACTTGGTTCATAAAATGTATGATCCCACCCGGTCTCACCCAGGATCAAAGGTTTATTATATTGCCACAGTTTATCAAGTTCGTTTGCGTAGTTGAGATAACTTGTAGCCAATGGATGTTCATCACCTGCATCTATTTTACCATCCTGGATCATCGGAAATCCCTGTGCTTCATAAATTTCTCTTGAAGCCAGATCAAAAATTTGATATCCCCTATGCCAGTATTCCTGGATACCACCACTCCGGGTTCCGGTTGTAAGATGATGATACGGATCATTTGCCTTTATATAATCGTGGACTTTCTGAGCCCATAAGGCACATGGTATACTATCTCCGCTGACCCAACCGTCTGTACCATTTACTTCATCGATTACAAACCAAAGCATCAGCGCTTTACTATGGGCATATCGTGCAATCATATATCGATATAATTTCTCCTGGTATTTCCAGGCATCCTCATTTCTGTAAAAATCTTTGGCAGATGTAATGTTTTGATAAGGATTACTATTCCACCTTCTGTTACCGCCGGGCCAGACTGTCTCTGATAAAAATGCGTGGAACCAAATATTCAGACTCAATTGCATATCCCGATCTTCCAGGAGTTGCAATACTTCATCAAGCCGTCCGCAGATCGATTGATCATATCGACCCAGTCCGCTGGCACGGGTTTCAAAAGGAGTGATAAAAGATGAAATAAAATTGACACCCAGCTTTTGCAATTCATCCAAATTATTTGCATTGATTTGGCCATGATTGAAGGCTCCATATCCATCATTGTACCACATACCGATACCGTAATAAGAGTCTCCATTGGCATATTGCAGGTACTTTTTATTCTGCGAGACACTGATCGGGCCTTTGAGCGATGATGGTCTCACATAAAATGTACTGCGAGTACTGTCGTTGACCCCGTTTTTGTCTTTAATGAATAATTGATAGGACCATGGACCGGTTTCATTAGGAGCAAACCGCAGGTTCCAGATGGTAGAATTAAAGAAGCCGTTGATCTTCCACATCTTTCCTGTCGGAGATTTAAGATCGGCATATACATCGATTTGATCGGGGTCAAATGGATTGGCATAGTCTGCTTTGATATCGTAGACCAGTTCAAATTTTTCATACATGCCGATGGTATCTTTTAGAGCACGAATAAATGGCACTCCGGGTATCTGAGAAAATAATCCATCCGGAAAGAAAGCAAAAAGCAATCCAAGACTTAAAATAAAGCTTTTCATAAAAAACTAATTTTATAATGATAAATATAAAATCGATTCTTGATGGAAATTGAGATAAAGAATTGTTTTTTATTTGGATTTTATTAAATCGGTATATTATTAACCTTTAATAATAATAAAATACAGTCTTATTTATTTGAAAAGTTAAGGTATGACAAGGAAGAATTGGTGATACAAATGTTATCCATAAGGAAGTAAAATGTATGTCACATTTTACTTATTTTCGCGTTTCGAAAAATAATTAAAGGAAAAGATAAGTCTGGAGGGGAAAATGAGCGAGAAAGAGCCTATATACATTGTTAAAATTGGTGGGAATATCCTGGATCAAAAATCGGAGACCCTCTCTTTTTTAAAGAAGTTTTCAGAATTACCCAACCGAAAAATTTTGATACACGGCGGGGGCAAATTAGCTACTGATTTATCCTCACGATTAGGTATAGAAACTCATATGGTCGATGGTCGTCGCATCACCGATTTTGAAACGTTGAAAGTGGCTGCGATGGTGTATGCCGGTTGGACCAATAAATCATTGGTCGCCGATCTGCAATCCATGGAAATCAATGCACTTGGCCTGAGTGGGGCCGACTTAAATCTGATTCAAGCCAATAAAAGGCATACCCGGGAGATCGATTATGGTTGGGTGGGAGATGTGGCAAGAGTCTATGTCAAAAGATGGAGCTTTTTATTGGAAAATGGGATCGTACCCGTATTATGTGCTATAACACATGATGGCAATGGGCATCTTCTCAATACCAACGCAGATACAATGGCTACAGAATTGGCAGTCGCTTTATCCGAGAAATATGATGTCAAACTGATATTCTGTTTTGAAAAGAAAGGCGTCATGTTGGATCAAAATAATGAAAAGTCAGTCTTATCTTCTTTGGAAAAACCCCACTTTGATCAACTCAAAGCAAATGGCACCATTTCAAAGGGCATGATTCCTAAATTGGAGAATGCATTCAGAGCCGCCGCCAGTGGAATTCAAGATGTTTATATTTGTGCCGCCAATGATGTAGTTCGATATGCATCGAGTGGCACCAGAATTATATGCCCATTACCGACCACGAATTAAATGTATTGACTGATCAGGCAGTATCCTTACTCATTGATCTCATCAAAATACCAGCCTTTAGCAAAGACGAAAGTGCTCGTGCCACTTATTTGTATGATTATTTATTAAGCCAGAAGTTATTTCCAAAACGGGTAGAAAACAATATCATACTCAAAGGAAATCACGATCCGGTCAAGAAAAAAGTCTTATTGAATAGCCATATCGATACGGTCAAACCAGTAGGTGGATGGGTTTATAATCCACATGAACCTGTACTTCGGGATGGTAAATTGACCGGACTCGGAGCAAATGACGCAGGTGCTTCCGTCGTATCATTGCTCGCTGCTTATCAATATTTATCCAAGCAGTCTTTAACCTATGAATTGATTTATGCTGCCTCCGCAGAAGAAGAAATCAGTGGTCATCATGGCATCGTTGAGGTGATCAACGAGATTGGTCGTGTCGACCTTGCCATCGTCGGAGAACCCACCGGAATGAATATGGCCATAGCTGAAAAAGGACTCATGGTCCTGGATGGACTCGCAAAAGGTAAATCCGGCCATGCTGCAAGAGAAGAAGGCATCAATGCACTCTATGTGGCCATAGAAGATATACAAAAGATAAAATCATTTGCTTTTGATAAAGTATCGTCACTATTAGGTAAGACCCAGGCTTCGGTCACTATGATTCATGCGGGTACTCAGCACAATGTAGTGCCGGATGAATGCAAATACGTGATCGATGTAAGAGCAAATGAACTCTATACTTTACCGGAGATCCATGACTTGTTGCAATCACAGGTTTCATCCACACTCACTCCGCGCTCCTTCAGACTAAAACCTTCTCATATCGATGTCCATCATCCGATCGTAATCAAAGGAAAGGAGTTGGGATTATCTTCTTATGGTTCTCCTACACTTTCTGATCAATCATTATTGTCATGCACATCGATCAAAATCGGTCCCGGTCAATCGTCGAGATCCCATACAGCCGATGAATATATTCTGGTAGAAGAAATCAGAAATGCAATCAGGATTTATGTTGAATTACTGGGAGGCTTGAATCTTTAAAATCAGATAGCTTGTATTATCAATGAAACTTTGGCAAAAAAATATCAATACAGATGCACTCATCGAAGCGTTTACAGTAGGTAATGATCGGGAACTGGATTTATTACTAGCACCCTATGATGCACTGGCCTCGATCGCACATGTAAAAATGCTGGCATCGATCCATCTTTTAAATGAAAGTGAATCCAATGCTATTGTAAAAGAATTACAAAGCATTTATCATTCGGCACTTGCGGGCGAATTTGCCATCACTCCCTCATGCGAAGATGTGCATTCTCAAATCGAATTCATACTCACTCAGCGGTTGGGGGAAATGGGAAAAAAAGTTCACAGCGGCCGATCCCGGAATGATCAGGTGCTGGTTGCATTGAAATTATATTTCCGGCATGAATTGGAATTGATCGTTCAAGAAACAAAGACACTGTTTGATACTTTGATAACCCTTTCAGACCAATATCGTGATGTATTGATGCCCGGATATACACATATGCAAGTCGCCATGGTATCGTCTTTTGGATTGTGGTTTGGATCTTTTGCGGAATCGTTAGCAGATGATCTCAAGATCGTCCATTCATCTTATCAATGGACCAATCTCAATCCATTGGGAAGTGCAGCCGGATATGGATCCTCTTTTCCATTGAACAGAACCATGACGACTCAATTATTAGGATTTCAGGATCTTCACTATAACGTGATCAATGCGCAAATGAGTCGGGGCAAAACTGAATTAGCTGTGTCGTATGGCCTGGCTGCCCTTGCTACCACACTCAATAAAATGGCCATGGATATGTGCCTCTACATTGGCCAGGATTTTAAATTTATTTCGTTTCCCGATCATCTTACGACCGGATCGAGCATCATGCCCCACAAAAAGAATCCGGATGTATGGGAGCTGGTCCGGAGTCATTGTAATCGAGTCGCAGCATTGCCCGGTGAGATATCGATGATGATTCACAACCTTCCGGCAGGTTATCATCGTGATTTCCAGTTACTCAAAGATGTTTTGATGCCGAGAATACAATCGTTGAAGTCTGTATTGGATATGAGCAATTACATGTTACAATCTATTTCGGTAAATAAAGATCTTATAAAACAAGATAAATACCAATACTTGTTTTCAGTGGAAAGAGTGAATGAACTTGTATTGCAGGGTGTACCTTTCCGTGATGCATACAAGCAAGTAGGCACTGAAATCGAATCGGGCAAGTTTACTCCAAATTATAATATAGCCCATACTCATGAGGGGAGTATCGGTAATCCATGTATCGATGAGATCAAACACCAAAGGTGAATGAATGCCGATAGTTGGGTGCAAAGCCGAGGGCGGTTGCCACGCGCGGTAGCGAACGCCACCGACAAACTCGCCATGCTTGCCTGTTGCATTTAAACAAACGCGACGACCGTTACAGGCGAGTACGTAACGCCCCGGAGCGAGACCATTAACTTTTACTTGCAAGCGTTCAATCGAGGAATCGACATAACGCGATGTACCAAAACTTGAAATTTCTTCGCCCAATACATGCCAAGGCTCAATCGCCCAACGCAATTCAATTTGAATATCGTCGAGTTGCACACGACCATAATGAGGAAAGCGAAACTCTTCGAATGCGGCGAGCCATTCCAATTGAAATGGATAACCGTGATCGTTTAAATCACGCACCACATCGCGCATGTCTTCCCACACATAATGCGGCAACATAAATTTATCGTGCAGCGCTGTACCCCAACGCACGAGTGGTTTTTTGTAAGGCTCTTTCCAGAATCGACTAATTAAACAGCGCAACAATAGAATTTGTACGAGCGACATGCGCGCATGGGGCGGCATTTCAAAACCGCGAAATTCTAAAATTCCCTGACGACCGCTCGCACTTCCCGGCGAGTAGAGTTTGTCGATACAAAATTCTGCGCGATGCGTGTTGCCTGTAATATCAATTAATAGATTGCGCATTAAACGGTCTGTGAGCCACGGCTGATCTACCAAACCATCTGGCATCTCTTTAAAGGCAATTTCCAATTCATACAGCATTTCATCGCGGCCTTCATCCACACGCGGCGATTGGCTTGTTGGGCCGATAAATAAACCCGAAAACAAATAAGAAAGCGCTGGGTGATGCTGCCAGAAAGTGACAAGGCTGCGCAACAAATCTGGCCTGCGCAAAAACGGACTGTTCGCTGGCGTCCAACCACCGAAAGTTACGTGATTTCCGCCGCCGGTTCCCGAATGGCGACCATCTAGCATAAATTTTTCTGTACCCAATCGCGTTTGGCGCGCGTCCTCATAAAGCGCTTCGGTATTCCTAACAAGTTCGGGCCAG